>NZ_JBQGUZ010000017.1:0-66865 GCF_052078135.1 Acinetobacter lwoffii | reverse complement strand
AACCTCTTAGCGCTGATGGTAGTGTGGGATTACCCATGTGAGAGTAAGTCATCGCCAGCTCATTATTCCAAAATCCCCCTCCGCATTAGCAGAGGGGGATTTTTTTATGTGGAATAATCATCTTGTATTTGAGATATATAAAGTTAATCTAATACAGGGTTCAATATTAAGATAGAGCGGTAGCTAACTTTACTGAGTAATAGTTTGCAACTCTTTAACTTTTTTATGACAAGCTATCAAACTGACGTCGAGCATGTTTAAATGCCGTTCTGAGTCCTTCTTCCAAAGTCGGATGATAAAAAGGTTTGGCTAGAATCTGATTAATATCCTGGTCGGCATCAATCGTCCAGGCTAATAAATGGGCCAGATGTTCTGCTTGTGAACAGAGGAGTTCTGCACCCAGTAATTTACCTGATTTTTTATCAATATAAACTTCTATTCCACCTGAATTTTCTCCCAAAACTAGAGCACGTCCTTGGTTTTCATAAGAGATGAATCCCCGAATAAATTCGACTTGTTGATCTTCTAGTTGCTTAAAGCTTTTTCCTACAATCGCCATTTCAGGATGACAAAATACAATCGCCAATGGGGTTAAAGCAAAAATAGGTTTTACATCCGGATAATTCAAACAGTTATGAACAACCTGTTTGCCAGTATGCGCGGCTTCATGTTGAATGGGTGCATCAGGGGCGGCATCACCGACTATAAATATAGGTAGGTTTGCAAGTTGTTTGGTTTCTTTATCGATAGGAAGGTTTTTGATATCCTTGAATGTGGAATTTAGTTGATCTAAACCTAAATGATCTATATTGCTTTGCCGACCTGTGGCACCTAAAACATATTCAACTTCAATACTCTTAGTCTGATCATTTTCTGTAAAGTTAATCTTTATTTTATCAGCTTGGATCTCAAACTTATTTGGTAAGGTTTTAAATTTGATATTAAGTTCTTTACTTAATTGCTCTTGTGCTAGTTTTTGTAAGATCGGGCTAGTTAAAGCACCTACTTTTTGACTGCGCGCAAACATTGTGGTTTGTACACCCAGTCGTTGCATAGCTTGAGCCAATTCAATTGCAATAATACCACTCCCGATTATCGCTAAAGACTCTGGTAATTGGGGAAATTCAAAGATTTCATTAGAAGTGATGTATTTGTCTGTTAATTTTTTCTTTAAGGTTTCATCAATATTGGGGCGTGAGCCTACAGCGACAATAAAACTTTTGCCCTTATAGGATTGTCCATTGACTTCGATCGTTTGGGGATCAACAAATTTGGCTTTTCCGGAAATTTTATGTGAGCTCTCCCATTGATCGACATCTTTTAAGGTTGCACGAATAAAACGTTCTCTAAGGACATGCACACGTTGCATAACATCTGAAGTATCAATGACAGCGTTATGCTTTAAAGCAAGTTTTTCTGCACTTTGGATATCGTGCATACGATTTGCAGAAGAGATCAGCAGTTTACTAGGCATACAACCTACACGGGCACAGGTAGTGTCCCAGGGGCCATCATTGATAATTAAAATATTCTGGGTGTATTTGATGGCTTCGTTATAAGCACTGATTCCTGCAGTGCCTGCGCCAATAATGATGAGGTCGTACATTGATCACTCTTATCAAAATCACTTTATTGATATAAGCTAGCATACAAAACATTTGGCTTACCTTTATTTACATAAATGCTTAACTATGATTACATATCGCATAATGAATAAAGATTGATAACAAACTCTATAATAGAGGGTCTTGGGGATTTAAATGATTAGTAAACAATTAGGTATTAAATTATCTGCTCTTACTTTGGCACTAATATTGGCGGGCTGTGGCGGTGGTGGTAGTGACGGATACTATAATAATGGTGGTTCAAATTCTGGAAATGCAGGCGGTTCAGACAGTGGAATTGGAAATCCATCAGAAGCTGTGGAAACTAATTATCATCTTATTATAAATGTAAACAAGCCTAGACTAGTTGTTACGGGTGATTCTGCTGTAGTAACAGTAAAATTAGTAGATGTAAATGGTGGTGGTGTAGCAAGTGAAGCTGTACAACTTGCAATTGAAGATACTCAAAAGAATGGCGTTACAATTGAGGGACCTTCTCAATTAACAACAGATGAAAATGGTAATGCAATTTTCAATTTAATATTAAGTCCTTCAAATATTTCAAGTCTTAATGAGCTTCTAGCCAAGGGTATAAGAATTAACTCTTCCTTTAAAGATGGTACAGGCAAAGTTATTTCACAAACAACGCTTCTTGGAGCGACCGAATCTAGCTCTGAAGCAGAATTAGGCCAGTATCACTTAGCGATTATTACGAATAAGCCTACTTTGGTAGCCACAGGTGATAACGCACTCATTACTGTGAAAGCAATCGATGCAAATGGTGGTGGTGTAGCAGATAAAGACGTATCTCTTTCGGTTATTGATACCAAATTGAATAAAGTTACTATAGTTGGTAGTTCAGTTCAAAAAACTGATGCGGAAGGGAATGTAAGCTTTACGGTTGTATTACCTAGAACTGAACCAAATGAAAGTTTGATTGCTAGCGGTATTACCTTGAATGCAAGTGTGATTGATGCAAACAATAATATTAGCTCACAATTGATTAAGCTTAACGTAGCTAAGGGCGTAGTAGAACAACCGATTGGTAATATCACCTTTGGTAAATCGAGTGAACTAGAAAAATCAGCTGATGCACTTTATTATAGAGAAGCACTTTCAGCACATGTAGTAGATATCAACGGTAATCCTTTACCGAACTACAAAGTAACAATGAATATCGACTTGTTACGTGCTGGTTCAGGTGTATTTACAACAAAAGCAAGATTGCAAGATTTACGAACTCAGCGTTTAACTCCTGTTCGAAATCAATTGTTGCAACAAAATGCTAATTTGCAACAACAAGAAGCAGTCTTAACTAATATACAAAATGCTCCGATTCAATCGAGTGCTATTTCTAACTTGGAAAATAGTATTAGAACTACACAGCAATCAATACGTTCTGCAAGAATAAGTTTAGCTGATGCAAATACCACTTTAGCATTGGCTCAGAATGCAGAAGACGATGGTAGAATTAAAGCTGCACAAGCTTCCATTGCAACAATTCAAGGAAGAATTAACATTCTGAATATCCAGTTAGAAGAGCTAAATGATGATTTAAGCAGAGAAATTAGCGCTGAAAATAATGCTAAGCAACAAAGAGTGAATAGCCAACAAGCGATTGTTAATCAGTTTAAAAATCAAGTCCAACAGACCCAAGATAGAATTAGTAATGTTGAAAAGTTAGAATTACCTGCACGCTTACAATCTTATTGTGAATTATCAAATAAATCTAATATTCAACTTGCTACAGGTTTTGTAGATCCAACAGGGAATATTACGCCAAGCTTTACTTACACGACTGATGCTACGGGTAAGTTTAACTTTAGCGTACAGTATTTAAGACAATATGCTGGTTGGCAAACTGTTGAATTTAGAGCACAAACGAATGTGAGTACAAAAGATATAAACTCTAGTTTTGTATATACACTAGGGTTACTAAAAGATGACTTTGATGCAGAAACAGGTCAACCCTTTGATAGTAGTCCTTACGGTAATAATTGTGTTCAGGCAGATCCATTCGCGCCTTTATTATAATAATTTGAAAACAAAAACAGCGCTTCGGCGCTGTTTTTTATGGGAGCTGAAATTTAAAAAACTTAAATCGATGTTCCCACACTTACACCCACAGTCGGCTTAAGATTCATCGAGCTGCAACCTATCAAAGCCAAACTACAACACAAAATAATCAATAACTTATTCATGAATCAATCCTTGAGATTTAGCCTGATTGAACAAAGCAGCTGAACGAGCACCACTACGACAGACCATCAAAATTGGTTTTGGCAGCTCATTATAATAGCGTGCAAATTCCTCAATATTGGCTTGAGAGATCTGACCACTATTCACAGGCTGATAAATCACACTCACTTGAGACTTTTCAGCAATTGAACGCAGCTGTCCAACCTTGACCTGATTCCCTTGTTCTTGGTCGGGTCGATTCACGATTACAGACTTAAAGCCTTGTTGAATCAATTGCTGGAACTTGTTGGTGGTCATTTGCCCTGAAACACTGACTGTAGAGGTCAGTGCATGGCTTAGATTATTTGCAGCAACAACCAGTGAGGCACAGCTTAAACAGCTGGCCAGTACCACACCTTTCCAGAACAAATTAGTCATCCAGCAGATCCATCTGTTTTGCCAGTTGATATAAGTTATTCGAGCGGTTTCCAGTACGACAGAACATCAAGATCGGTTTTGGTAACTCATTATAGTGATTGGCAAAAGTGCGTACATCAAGCTCAGTAATCTGACCGGCTACTACTGGCTGGAATACATAATCCAGACCGGCATTGCGTGCAGCTTCCTCGATTTGTGCACTGGTCGGCTGCTCGGAACCCCCTTCCATGTCCGGACGGTTGTTGATAATCGATTTAAAACCTTTCTCAACCACTTGAGTTACGTGTTCCGGACCAATTTGACCAGCAAAACCTACATTTTCGCTCATGACGCCACTCCATCATTTCATTTATATCGATATGCTTTATGATAGCATTAAGCTGAAAACATGCTGAACCTGTTCTGAAATTTTTATAAATGATGATAACCATAAGATAACGCAATGGAGCGCGTATGCAGGCTTATACAGTTGAACCACTGTATGTTAAAAGCGGTCAGGACGTGATTGCTGCAGATTTTTATCGGCCTAAAAATATAGAAAAACCGGCCGTGATCTTGATGGCTCATGGTCTGGCTGCCTTACGTCAATTTAAACTGGTGCAATATGCCCAGCGTTTTGCCAGTGCCGGCTATGCGGTGGTTTTATTTGATTATCGCTATTGGGGTGGTAGCACCGGACGCCCGCGTGAACTGGTGTCGATTAATGCCCAGCTCGATGACTGGCGAACCATGATCAGACATATTCAGGAACGCAAATCGATTGACAGTAAACGGATTGTGCTCTGGGGTACGGCCTTAAGTGGTGGGCATATATTGACGCTTGCAGCGGAGCTGAAAAATATTCAGGCGGCGATGGTACAGGTACCTTTTGTCGATGGGGCTGAAAGTGCCCAACTATATCCTTTACAGCAACTCCCCAAGGCGCTTAAAGTTTCCAGTCAGGATTATATGGGGGCCAAGGTCGGTATGGCACCGAAGACCTTACCTGTGGTTGACCCGCATGAACTCTGTTTTATGCCGACGCAGGACAGTTATGAAGGCTATCTGTCGATTGTCAATCCGGATTATTACTGGAGTGGTCACATTCCTGCACGGGCATTCTTTCAGCTGATGCGTTATCGGCCAATTCAGGAAGTAAGAAAGATTAACATTCCAGTCCTGTTTATTGCGGCAAAACTGGATAGTCTGATTCCCATTGAATCGAGTCGGGAAACTGCGACCAATATTGCACCATTTGTGCAATATCATGAGTGGAATATCCGGCATTTTGATATTTATCATGGGGAATGGTTTGAAAAAGCAGTTTCGACCCAATTAGAATTCTTACATCAACATATTGGAGTGCGCTAGATGATTATTGTATGTCCGGAATGTCTGGCCAAAAACCGTGTCCCTGAAGATAAACTCACTGCCAACCCTGCTTGTGGTCAATGTCATCAAGCCCTGATTCCACTGGCACCGATTGAATTAAATGAGCAAAACTTCAGCCAGTTTGTCACGCATAGTGACTTGCCGATCCTGATTGATCTCTGGGCAGAATGGTGTGGTCCTTGTAAAATGATGGCACCGCATTTTGCGACTGTCGCCCAGCAATATCCAAATGTAGTTTTTGCCAAAATTGATACCGAAGCGAATCCGCGCTTAAGTTCGGCATTTAATGTTCGCAGTATTCCGACGCTGGTGTTGATGAATAAAAGCAACGAAATTGCTAGAATAAGCGGTGCATTACGATCAAGCGAGCTGCAAAAATGGCTTGATCAGCAGTTAAATACCCAACCCTAATTCAAATGCCTGGAGTGAAAGTGTCAGATTCTCAAGTAAGACCAGAGGGGATTCTTTCCCTACAGACGATCGCAATGCCTGCAGATACCAACTGGAGTGGTGATGTCTTTGGTGGCTGGATCGTTTCACAAATGGACTTGGCAGGCGCGATTCACGCAGAACGATTTTCAAAGGGACGTTGTGCCACGATTTCGATTAACCAGATGACCTTCCTGGTTCCGGTAAAAGTCGGTGATGTGATTAGCTGCTATACCAAAATTTTAAAAGTCGGCAATACCTCCATCCAGATGGAAATTGAAGTATGGGATAGCCATGACGACTCACGTCCGCCTGTACGCGTGACTGAAGGGGTATTTACCTTTGTGGCAGTGGATGTGAAGGGCAATAAACGTCCGATTCCAGAAGAAGCAAAACAGAAGTTTCTAGAATCTCAGCAGAAGTCATAATTCGTCTCATAAAAAATCCCAGATTAATGATCTGGGATTTTTTTTGTCTGATTGATATCAAGTCTGCTTCAATTGCTTTTTGGCAATCCAGGCCCAGAGCATCTCGCATTGAATCGGTGCTTCACCCGATTCGTCACGTACCACAACTTGAACTAGAGTTTCACCCTTGTCTGAACTTTGCATAAGCTGTTGCTGTTCAGCAGTCAAGGTAGCAACTGCCGTCAGGGCACCTTTGGTCGGACGTTTAAAGTCTACTTTTAGACTCTTAATCAAAACCACTGCGCTATCCGGTACATTCATTGCGGTTACAAACCCGGTTGCTGTTTCTGCCAGCAGGGCCATTGCACATGCATGGATTTGTCCGATATGGTTCTGCATGGCTTTATGATTGGCCATACTTACTACCACTTTGGACGCACTCATTTCCTCATAACGAATCTTGGCAGAGCCGACCATCGGGACCACCCGGCCAAAAGTTTTACTTAACAAAGCAGTACGAATGCCTTGCGGTAATCGTGCAGTGGCTTTGACTAATCTGGCTAATCGGTTGTTCTTTGCCATAATTCCTTCTACAGACGTTGCTGTCTTAATCTTTAAAGTTATTGAACTGTAAAGGCAAACCAAATTGCTGTTCTTTCAAGAATGCCATTACTTGCTGCAATGTATCGCGTTTTTTATCAGTCACACGAATCTTGTCGCCCTGAATAGAAGATTGCGCCTTAATCCCACTTTCTTTAATGGCTTTATTAATTTTTTTTGCGGTATCAGAGTCAAGACCATCTTTGAGTTTGATCACCTGAATCACGTTTTTGCCAGAAGCCGTCATTTTTTGTGGATCAAGCGCCTGAATATCCACTTTGCGTTTAAAGAAATGACTTTCCAGCATGCTATAGACTTGTTCACACTGGAAATCGCTTTCAGTCGAGATTTTGATTTCCTTGTTTTTTTCATTCAGTTCAATAGACACATCCTGACCACGGAAATCAAAACGGGTCGCGATTTCTTTTTGGGTGTTTTGAACTGCATGATTTACTTCAAAAATTTCTAATTCAGAAACAATATCGAAAGAAGGCATAGTTTAGACCTTTACAAAGGGAAAGAATATCTGAGATGCTAGGGATGTTTTCTTCATTTGCCAAGTGTTGTTTTACATCAAAGGAGTGCGCAATGATCCGTAAGCAAGAAATTACAACATTTGAGTTCCCAGAAAATGCAGTTATCTGGGATGTACGCGATTCAAGTGCTTTTGCTGAAGCACACGTGAAAGGGGCGGTGAATCAGCCTATTAACGATCTTTCAGCAGAGCACCTCACTCAGGTGTCAGCGGATCAACCCATTTACATCTTGTGTGGTGGGGGCAGTAAAGCTCCACGTGCTGCTGAAAAGTTAGAGGGTTTTGACAGCTCCCGTGAATATGTCATTCTGATGGGTGGTACTCGTGCTGCCCGTGATGCAGGCTTACCGCTTGAACAGAATGCATAAAGCTTTCTGTTAATAAAAAAAACGCCGCAAGGCGCTTTTTTAATGGGTGAGATTTAATGCCTCCCAACCTCCCTTTTCTAAAGGGAGGAGCTACATCTATTCTATTTATTCATAAAAGTAGAGAAAAGTCCCCCCTTTTTTAAAGGGGGATTTAGGGGGATTCATTCAAAATAGTAATTAAATTTGTAGCTTAAAATACGGTTTCTTCATTTTCACTTTCTTTTGAAAACGGGTCACACTGAGTTTTTTTACTAAACTGGATGGCACCGGACAGGCTTCGCAGAGAATCTGGGCTACCAGAATTTCACTACAGAGCGGCGCAAACAGAAAGCCTTTAGAACCGAGACCAGCAAAGCTATAAACTTCCTCATCCGCTTTCATTTTACCCAGTAGGGGAAAATAATCCTGACTTTGCGCGCGTACCGATGCACGACCTTGCCAGGTATCGGTAGAAGCTAATGACTGTGCATATTCTGGGAATACACTGTGGATCAATTCGTAGTTGTGTACATGGTCTTCTGCTAACACCTCGATATCATCTCGACCTGGATAGAAAGAAGCACCCAAGATCAGATGTTCAGCATCCAGCTGCATACAATAGCCGCCATAACTATAAGCTGTATTCTGGCTTAAAGGTTGCGCTTGATTATTAAGCCAACTGACCTGTCCGCGAATCGGTTTCAAAACTGGATAATCTGCAAAGAATTGTGCTGTTTCTCGCGCAGTACAGACAATGACATGATCAAATTCACCTAGATCCTGTTCATCTGAAAAGAGCTGAGGTTTTGTAGCCGCTTCAATATGGCTAATTTTGGCCTGTTGATATTGAATATGAGGATGCAGCAAAATCTCCTCACGCAATTGATGCGGTGAAACCGCACCAGCTTCTAACAGTTTTAAACTTGGAAATGCAGTTTGAATCTCTTGATCTTCTGTATCTTGTACAGCCAGAATTTTTTCAGGATATTCATCTGCTAATCCCAACAGCTGTTCAGGATTTTTTAAGGCGAGTTGATTGACCTGAATCGGGCGGAAAGCTTTAAATTTTTGATAATGATTTAAGGCATGTTGCCAGGCTAATGTCATTAGATGTTCAGCACTTTGCTCAACCGGACAGAGTTTGGGATTCAGCAAAGCCACTGGATTGCCAGAACCTCCGGAGAGGGGCGCTGACTGGTCGTAAATCGTGACTTGATGGCCGCGTTGAGCGAATGTCCATGCGCTACTTAAACCGGCGATTCCAGCGCCAATCACAGCGATTTGGTGAGGTCTGGTATTGGACTCTGTAACTCGCTCAGTTTTTTTTTGAGTGATTTCTTGTATTAATGAACTTTCAGTCTCTTCAGCCGGATTCCAGATGGCTTTCAGCATTTCACGCTTGTGCTTAAAACCACGTGGACGGGAAATTGAAATACCATGATTTTTTAAGCCACGTTTTAAAATGCCAGCAACACTGAAAGAGGCGAAAGTGGTGCCGATCTCGGATAAACGTACAATATTATTTAAAACATTTTCTTCCCACATGTCCGGATTGCAGGAAGGCGCAAAACCATCCAGAAACCAGGCATTCACAGGCGCAGTTTTTTCAATCACCGGAAAAACATCATGTGCATCACCTAGCCACAGATCCAGACTGAAACGTTCCTCAGGAAAACTGAGACGATGACAGCCGGCAATTGGCATCGGGTATTGAGAGATGAGTTGATCAGCTAAAGGCTTGAGTTCTGGCCAGGCATTTAAGGCTCGAATCAGATCAGCTTTGGAAAGAGGAAATTTTTCAACTGAAATCGTATGCAGATGACTGTGATTATCCGGACGCACCTGTTGCCAGAGCTGCCACAAGGCCAGAATATTTAAACCAGTACCAAAACCCGTTTCACCGACACAGAAATATTCAAAAGGTTTTAAATCTGCCAGACGCGTACTGAGATCATTGCCATTTAAAAAGACATGCCGGGTTTCCAGCAAGCCATTGTCTTTGGAAAAATACACATCACCAAATTGCTTGGATACAGGCACATCAATACCATCCACCAATTGCCAATCCAGATCAGCAGTTTGAATTGCGTGTGACAAAACGGGTACAACCTTAAAAATATCGGGAAGGGCTATAGCTTACCATTGACGGCGACGTTTGGTATAAACATAGCTCGCGATCAGGAAGCCGAGCAATACCCCCACAGCCAGGGTTGCAGCGCCGTAGAGGAACATCTGGGCACTGCGTTCGCTTTGCAGTACTTGTACCTGAACCCCTAGATTGTCATTCTTGAGCTGCAATTCCTGATTTTGCGATAGTGCTTCCAGATTGGCTTTTTCCAGTTGCTGCAAACGGGTGGCCTGATCTTTGACCAAGGCTTTGACCTTGGCCTCTTGCTGGGCTTTCAGCTTGGCGATTTCTTCTGCAGTTAACGGTTTATTCTCGGCAGGTGGCACTGGCTGGGCAGAAGTCGCTACGGCAGGAATAATGGCAGGTTTCGGCGTAGACTGGGTTTGGGCAGTCGCCGCTGTCCCTTGAGGTTGTGCTGTCTGATTTTCCTGAATCACAGGAGCAGGCGCAACTTCGACTGCCCATACTGGAGAAATCATAAAACATAGGCCAATGATACTGGCAGTAACAACACGCATGAACCTTATCCTTGAGGGAATGCTTTATTGAATGGTTTGACATCGATGTGTTCGTACACACCTTCTTTTAAGAAAGGTTCATCCTGTAGCCATCTGTCCAATGCTTCACGACTGTCAAAATCGACAATAATGGTACTGCCATAAAAACCGGCCTGCGGATTGGCTGGATCTTTAGGCATGGCACCTGCAACAATCAGGCGGCCTTCAGCATTTAACTGTTCCAGACGTGCAAGGTGTTGTGGACGAATCGCGAGGCGTTTTTCAACTGTACCTTCCCGATCGGTACAGCTAACGACGAATAATGGCATGATGACTCTCAATCGTTTGTAGTTGGACTTATTCAGCGGTCTTAAAGTATTTGCGCAATACAATAAACTGAATAATGATAAAGGAAAACATCACGATCATGTCACCGAATGCAGTAAATTCGCCCCAATATTTTCCATCCATCCACAAATAGGCGAAAAAGGTATGCAGAAATGACATCAGTACGAACATGGCAACCCAAGCATAGTTCAGCTTGAACCAGCCTTTTTCGCTAAGATTGAATACTGGACCAAATAACCGCTGGATCAGAGGCTTTTTATCCTTGCTAAACCAAGGAGACAGGAAGAATACACCTGCAAAGACCAGATTCAATAACACGGCTTTCAGACGAATATAGAAATCATCGCTAAGGATCAGGGTGATGCCACCAAAAATCACCGTCATAAACAAGACAATCCATTGCTGTTTGTCCAGACGGAATTTTTGTATGACAAATAACGCACCATAGACGACCAGCATGGAAATAATCAGACCTGTGGTTGCAACAAGAATATTATTATTGTCGACACCCCCCGCAGAACCGATCAATTGCAGCAATTGATGGTCAGTGTCTTTTGGGTCTACAGTTTTATATAAATAAAAGAAAATAATGAGTGGCACAAAGTCTAAAAGTGCTTTCATGTTAGAGTATCTAAATCTGATCGAATAAATGTCATAGTATAGAGATGCACGGCGTAGATTTACATACACATAGTAATATTTCTGATGGAACTTTCAGTCCTCAGCAATTGGTCGAAGCGGCTGTGGAAAAACTCGTCCATACTTTGGCCCTGACCGATCATGACACCATGGACGGTTTGGTATTGGCGGAGGAAGCTGCCAAAAATCATGAGATTAAGATCATTTCTGGGGTAGAAATATCCAGCCAGTGGTCACGTCCTGCCACCAAAAAAAACTATGGCGTGCATATTGTTGCGCTAAATATGCAAAATCCTGAGCCTTTACAAAAAGCCCTCAATCAGCAAAAGAAAATCCGAGCAGAACGCTCTAAACAGATTTGTGATCTGCTGCTTCCTTTAATTGGTGAAGATATTTATGCTGATGTACTGGCCAAAGTCGACCATATCCCTGATCGGGTGACACGAACGCATATTGCCAAAACGCTGGTAGAAAAGGGCATTGTGACGCGTCCGCAACAGGCTTTTGATAAATACATCAAGGAAGGCAAAAAGGCCTATGTCAAATTTGATGGCTTGAGTCTTGAAGACACGGTGCAGGTCATTCATGAAAGTGGTGGTTTTGCGATACTGGCACATCCGACCAAATATGATTTATCTGCGACCAATATCCGTTATCTGATCGAGATCTTTGCCAAGTTTGGTGGAGATGCCGTCGAGCTGCCACCGGCGATTGAGCCAAGTTCAACCCGGCAGATGGTGGATCGAATGATTGCTGAACATGATCTTAAAGTTTCGATTGGCAGTGATTTTCATGGCGATCATATGCCCTGGATTAAACTCGGTAATGTCCCGAGTCTTAAACCGGGGCAGGTCGGGATTTGGGAGAGTTTTGTTTAGTCATTCCTTTACCTCGATCTTTTTCATTTGAGAGAAGATTTTCCCTTCGCTACTAATAGCAAAGGGCGAGGAAAGAATTATAAATTATAGCAAATTATGATCTTGAGCCTGAATCGGTGGTGGCGTCGGTTTACCTAAAGTCCCTAACAGTTCAATTTCAATCGTACGTACCATCGAGTCCAGCGGCAAGTCATTACTCTGAGTACCAAAAGGCTCTTCAATTTCCGAACTTAGAGCATCTAATCCTAAAAAGGTATAAGCCAAAATTCCAACCAGTAAAGGCGTAAACAGACCAAGCGTTGAACCTAAACTAAAAGGTAAAATAAAACAGAAAAAATAGACGGTACGATTGAGCAAGACCGAATAGGCAAAAGGCAAAGGCGTCGTCGCAATCCGGTCACAACCAGTCTGGACAATACTTAGTTCCGCCACATGATTATTCATCTGCATATAGATGATATCGGAGATTTCACCTTCTTTAAGCGCCTGCATTAACTCCCATTGAATCAGGCTTAAGGTATATTGCGGCGCATTGGCCTGCTGATAGAGTTGGGTCACCGCCTGCTGGCTCATGCCGCTGGTTTCAACCAGTTCAGTCGGATTGGCTGTTTGATGGCGTAGGCGATCGCGGAGTACATTGGCAAAGACAATCACATGCTGAATCACACGCTCACGGCGACCTTGAGACAGCATCCGGCAATCACGGTCAAAATGACGTGAATTGGCAATTAGAATTCCCCAAAGTTTGCGCGCTTCCCACCAGCGGTCATAACAGGCGGTATTTTTAAAACCAAGAAAAATAGACAGTACCACTCCAATCAGGGTAAATCCGACCAGGGGTAATTCTGGAAAATGAAAATAGCCAATATGTGACAAGCCACCGATGATGGCTGACATCAGCATCACTACGCCTAAAGGTGGCAAAACTTTAGGTAAAATCGTCCCCCGCCAGGAAAACAGCAGTTTAAAAACAGTCGGCTGGTCACGTACGATCATTTATTGGAATCATCACAATTTTTTTCATGATCTTGTGGAGTTGTGCCTGCTTTGTCAAGTGCTATTCAATACTGCATTTCCGGTTTGATGAGTTGCTGCTCAGCAAAGGAAAAGCTGCCTTCCAAGGCGATGATGCAATGGTCAATCAGATGGATATCCACTAGCTGGCAGGCCTGTTGAATCTGACGGGTTAACACTAGGTCAGCCTTGGAGGGAGAGGGCCGGCCCAGCGGATGATTATGTGCAATGACAATTGAGGTTGCCTGTTGGGTAATCGCATAACGTAGCAATTGATTAATGGAAATATCACATGCATTGATGGAGCCATAAAACAGTTTTTTAAAGGCAATTTTTCTTAAACTGGCATCCAGACACAGCACGGCAAACACTTCCTGAGTTTCACCGAGCAGTTCAAAACGTAAGTAATCTCTCAGCCGCTTGGAACTGGTAAGTTCCAGTGCATCCTGTTTCAGGTGCTCGGCTATGTAACGCCGTCCGAGTTCCTTGACGGCCATCAGTTGAGTATATTTACTGATGCCCATGCCATGAAACTGGCTGACTTCCTGTAAAGGTGCATCGAGCAACGCAGTCAAATGACCAAAATGCTGAATCAGCAAACGCGCCAGATCAACTGCCGAATGTTGCTGGGAACCGGAGCGTAGAAAAATAGCCAGTAGCTCGGCATCGGACAGACTTTCTGCGCCATATTGAATTAAGCGTTCTCGCGGCCGTTCTTGTTCCGGCCAGTTTTTAATAGAAAATTGCATAGTTATTAGACTTATTTATTATGAATTATCAGTTTTCCCGCAAGCTGATCTCTTGGGAATGCGATTATTTAATGCTATTGTGAGCCCCACTGCAACAGCGAGGTAATCTGTTCGTGAGCTTTGATCTAAGTGTAATTCCTCATAAAAATATCATTTTGGCCGTCACTGGCGGTATTGCTGCCTATAAAAGTGCAATTCTGGTCCGCCGTCTAAAAGATGCCGGATTTGATGTGCGGGTCGTCATGACTCACGGTGCACAGGCTTTTATTACACCTTTAACCTTTCAAGCCTTATCGGGCAATCCCGTACATACCGAATTGCTGGATACTGAAGCAGAAGCCGGCATGGGCCATATCGAGCTGGCACGTTGGGCAGATCTGTTGCTGGTAGCGCCGGCCAGCTGTGATACCTTGGCAAAATTTGCCGCAGGTCTGGCTGATGATCTCTTAAGTACTTTATATCTGGCGACGAAAGCACCCGTCTGGGTGGCGCCTGCCATGAACCAGCAAATGTGGGCGGCGAAAGCAACGCAGCGCAATCTTGCGACACTGATCGAAGATGGTGTGCATGTGATCATGCCGGACGCGGGATCACAGGCTTGTGGTGATGTAGGTTTGGGCCGGATGCCTGAGCCGGAAGATTTAGCCCGACAGGTGACTGAATATTTTCACAAAGCTCAACGTGCGATTGCGGAAAAATTTGGCCTGCTTGCGGGTAAACAAGTCACGATTACCGCAGGCCCGACCCGCGAAGCGATTGATCCGGTGCGTTATATTTCCAATCACAGTACCGGGAAAATGGGCTTTGCACTGGCTGCAGCCTGTTATGCAGCCGGAGCCAATGTGACCCTGATTGCAGGGCCGGTCAGTCTGGACACTCCAAATGGCGTGAAACGTAAGAATGTTTCTTCTGCCGTGCAAATGCTGAATGAAAGCATGCAAATGCTGGAAAATGGTTGCGATATCTTTATTGCGACAGCTGCAGTAGCCGATTATCGTGTGGCAGAAGTAGCCGAGCATAAAATCAAGAAAGCTGGTGATGAACTGAATGTAGCCTTGGTGAAAAATCCGGATATTGTCGCCACCATTGCCCAGCAGGAAAAACGTCCATTTATGGTCGGCTTTGCTGCAGAAACCCGCAATATTGAAGAATATGCTGCCGGAAAGCTGGTCGCGAAAAAGCTGGATATGATTGCCTGCAATGACGTTTCACGTACGGATATCGGTTTTGCTTCGGATGAAAATGCCATGACAGTATTCTTTGCCGAGCATTATCAGCTAGACAAACGTGATCTGGAAAAAGCCTCCAAGCAGGAGATTGCCCAGCAGTTGATCGAAGCCATTCATGATGCCTTACATCGTGATCCATCCAGTGATGATGATTTTTAAAACGATCTGTATCGAAAAAACCCTGAATCCATCAGGGTTTTTTTATAGCTGATTTTTTATCATTAATTCAAAAAAACTATAGAAACCATAAATATTTAGTCTTAATCGAAGCGCTGTTTGTTTATTGTTTTTGCAAAAAAGCATAAAATGGATCACAGAATAAGCAAAGATAAAAATACTGCATATATCGGCTATAAGCAGGAAGTGGAAAGAAAAAAGAGGGGCGCTATGAAAAAAATCATGATGTTATGGATGGTCGCCTGTCTGGCTGGATGCAGTTATTTTGTCTCGATGGATGAACTGGCCAGAAATATTCAAACGCAGATGCAACGTGAATTTAATTCCAATCGAGATTATCAACATTATCGTTTTACCGTAAAAAAAGTCAAAATTGTCCAGCGTCAGGGGAATGAGTTTCAGGCCATTTCTCATCTGAATTATCAGGGCGAGGAATATCCCATTCATGTAAAAGTCTTTAAGGTAGATGGCGGGTATAGTTGGTCGATTGAAGATGATGCCTTTGCTTTTATTGATGAAATTGAAATTGAAAAATATCGTCAGCAACTGGATCGAGAATTACAGCAACTGGCCTCAGCCTTGGATGATCTAGAACCTGTAGATGAACCGAACCAGAATGTCTCCGGCTCTCTGATTACACCAGTGGCTGAACCCGCATTACAAGATGTTTCTTATCAGGAAGAGCCAATTCCGGTCGGCAATATCACGGCGTATACGCAATAACTCATGCGCAATCGCTATAAAAAAGCACCGATGATCGGTGCTTTTCTGTTTAGGACTCAACTTGTTGATGTTCACGTACATAATCTTCGGTACGCTGCATCGCTTCCTGAATATTAAAAAGTGCAGTCTCTACATCTTTCAAGGTTTTGGCATTACCACCGCTTAAAGCCTGACGCCATTTACGTGCACCCGGCAAATTCTGGAACAGTCCTAAAATATGACGGGTAATAATGGATAAAGGTGCACCTTCGGCCATGCGCTGGGCAATATAAGGCAGCATCTGTTGCATAATGTCAAAACGGTCTGGTGCATCCAGATTCCATAACTGGCCCAGTTCAGCCAGTAAGTAAGGATTATGATAGGCTTCGCGGCCAATCATCACCCCATCCACATGTTTGAGATGTTCCAGCGTTTCGGCATAGGTTTTAATTCCGCCGTTGATCTCGATGAGCAGATCAGGACGATCCTGTTTTAAACGGTAGACATCTTCATAACGTAGGGGTGGCACGTCGCGGTTTTCTTTAGGTGATAGACCTTTTAATAAGGCAATCCGCGCATGCACGATAAAATTATTGCAGCCGGTTTTGGCCACGGTATCGACAAAATGCAGCATCTCTTCATAAGATTGCATATCATCAATTCCGATCCGGTGTTTTACGGTCACTGGAATATCCACCGCATGACGCATTTCAGCAATACATTCTGCGACTAGATCAGGCTCCGCCATCAGACAGGCACCAATTTTATTATTTTGTACCCGGTCACTTGGGCAGCCTACATTTAAATTGACTTCGTTATAGCCCCAGTCCTGCGCCATCTTGGTACAAGTGGCGAGATCTTTTGGATTCGAGCCGCCGAGTTGCAACACGATTGGCTGTTCTTCCGCATTAAAGTCCAAATGACGTTTGGCATCACCGTAAATGATTGCACCTGTGGTGACCATTTCGGTGTACATAATCACATTCGGGTTAAACAGACGCGCAAAGAAGCGATAGTCTTTGGTGGTCCAATCCATCATCGGCGCAACACTGATTCGTGGTTGAAGTTTATTTTCAATGGTGGTCAGATCAGTCATTCAAAATCACGCCTTAACGAAATGGAAGAAAGAAGAAGCAATTCATGCGATTACTCAGCTATTGGTTTTTGGCTTAAACTGGATCGGCTGACGTCGCAAAAAGAGGGCGTAATACTAGCATAAAATCAGAAAAACCACCCGGCGAACTTGAGCTAGCCCGGTAAATCCAGGGAATGAAACAAGAAATAAAATTGGAATTCCCAGTCAGGTTGGAATGGTATATTTTGATAGGAGAAAGATGAAGATAAAAACGCTAGAAATAAGGAGAATAATCATGTTGTTATTGGAGGAAATTTATAAAAGCCATAAAGCACAAAATTCGGCACATTTTAATTTAAGAATTCATCGGGGCTTAGGCTGGTTTAAAAAATCGCTAGATCTGGATCAGGATCTGGATTTTAAGTTTATCAGCCTGTGGATCAGCTTTCAGGCGATTTATGCAGATGAGAGTGATCTAGTTCAAGATCAAAGCAAGCTGCAGCAGTTTCTGGAAACACTCTGCCAAAAGGATCTGGATCAGAAAATTAATCATATTCTTTGGGAAAAATACAGCCAGCCGATCTGCTCACTCTTGGCCAATCCCTATGTGGAACAAAGCTTTTGGGATTATCGTCATCAGAAAATTAGCCTGGAAAGCTGTCAGGTTGACTTGGAAACACAGAAACAGAATATAGAGAATGCTTTAAAAGAACGAAATTCTGTTGAAATTTTAGCTGGAATATTTCAGCGTTTATCTACCTTGCACCATCAGATAATGCAGGGTGGCGCCACGTATCACAGCTCGCTGAATTATAAATCATTAGAGGAAAGCTGCCGGATTCTGGCAGCCTTATTGCCGGTTTTTATCTGTATTTTATTGGAAAATTCACAAACTCTTGATCTGAATAAGCCTTATTATCCGGCGGCGCAAGTCAGCTAGATAGAGGTAAAATACTTATGCGGTTGTCTTAGCCTGATGCCATTGATCCAGCAGGGCGAATAGGGTGGCACACAGAGCTAGCCCGAGTCCTGCCAGACAGGTCATGCTCCAGCCACCGTGATGCCAGGCATAAACCCCTAAGGCTGAACCACATGCACCACCAATAAAATACAAGGTCATATAGAGTGAATTGACCCGTGATTTGGCATCCGGGCGCAGGCGGAAAATCACGTTCTGGTTACAGCTGTGCGTAATTGCGAGCCCGAGATTTATCAGTCCATAACCGAGAATATAACTGAGCAAGGATACCGCACCAAAGTATAAAAACAGCCAGCTCCCCATCAGGATAGAACAGCCGATCCAGCTCAGTATTTTGATATGGCCACGATCGGCCCATCTACCAATGAACTGCGTAGAAAGTGCGCCAAATACACCGACCAGCGTGACCAGTCCGACCATGACATCAGAAAGCTGAAAAGGTTCCTGTGTCAACAGCAGAGCGATGGTGGAGAACAACATACTCATGGCAGCAAAAGCACACGCACCTGTAAGTGAACGCAAAACCAGTCGTGGTTCCTGCTTGAGTAATATCCCCATAGATTTAAAAATCGCTGTATAGCTGATTCTCAGACGTGGCAGGCTCGGTAGTTTTCCTCTCAAATAAAAACTTAAGGCCAGCATACTTATGCCACTGACGATATAAATCATTTTCCAGTGAAACAGGTCGGAAAATAATCCGGCAATACTGGTTGAGAGCAGAATGCCCACCAGTAATCCGCTCATCAGGAAGCCCACCACTTCTCCAGTTTTTTCCGGTTTGACCGCCATGGTGGCCAAGGGAATCAGAATCTGTGCAGCCACGGAAAACAGTCCGGCAATGATAGTGCCGACCCAGAGCATCGGCAGATTCACAGCACTAGCACAAATAAATAAACCTGCTGCGGCACCCAGCATGAGGAAAGGGATCAGTTTAGTCTTATTTAACATGTCACCTAAAGGCACAATAAACAGCAGGCCCAGGGCATAAGAGATTTGAGCAAAAGTGACAGTAAGTGCCACTTGTGATTCAGGTACCTGATAATACTGCTGAATCGATGAAATCAACGGCTGGCAATAATAGTTCGCGCCGGCACATAAACCGCATGCAATCGCCATCAGCCATAATAAGGGCTTATTTTGACTAATATCGAGAGGCGTGTGCATAGGGCTAACCTTGTATTCAGACCGGAAGAATTGAAATGAGGAATAAGAATAATGTTCAAATTGAGGGCACTATAGGCCAGAAGTTCTCGCTTTAAAAGTAGAGAAATATTGCCAGCATTGAAAATCGTTAGAACTCAGGCAGCTTAAAGAAAGAAGTGCAATTTTAAATAGAAAATATGAGTGAATGTTTGCAGAATTTTTTATCTTTTAATGATGGGGTTGCTTCATTAAAGCGCAGCTTAAAGTAAAAACAATAAAAAAGAGCACTGAGGTCAAAAAAGTGGAATATTTACTCTATTTTATTGCGCAAATTTGGTGCGAAAATGAGATTTTCCATTTTGAATCAAGTTCAGTACATTAATATAATAAATAGTCATCCAGCTTTTTTTCTACCCTTTATCTGACTGTTTGAGACCTGAGTCTTATAAAATTTTAGCGATTACTTTTTGTCAGATCTATTAATTGTGTCTGATGAAGATCTGCTCAAATCAAATTCTATCATTTCATAAAATACGATTTTAACATCTAAAAACAGTGCTCTTGCTTGAGTGCTAAATCTGTCAAAAAAGTCAAAACTAAAAAAACGGCGCAGCTAAAGTGCCGCTATCTATAGGGACTAGAGAAATTGAAAGTCTGCTTCTAAATCAAGACATACAGCAATCATTGTCAGAATCATCAATGTAACAAAATAAATCAGAAATTCGCGCTTATTTACACCAGCAAAATCTGGATATTTCATTCAGTGGAATGAATATCGTTTATAAAAGCATCGAATATGAATAGCTAGAGAATTAAATAAATGTGCTATTGCAGCATCATTTTTATGAATCATCAGTTCAAAATATAGGTATTTATTAAATAAATAGTAGGTGGTAATTTCAAACAGTTTGATTAGAATCCAAAAATTCAACAAGAACACATCCTGAGGGGAAGCATCGTTTAGGCGATGTTTACTTAAGAAAAATTAGCTTGAGGAACGCTCATGCAGATCGGAATTCCAGCCGAAACTGTTGTCGGTGAAAATCGCGTCGCTGCGACGCCAGAGACAGTAAAGAAATTGATCAGCGCAGGACATAGCGTGATTATCGAACGTGGTGCAGGGGTTAAAGCTGCCTATATCGATAGTGCCTATGAACAAGTTGGTGCCAAAATTACGGATGATGCCTATACTGGCAGTCAGTTGATTTTAAAAGTTCGTGCACCGAAAGGTGATGAAATTCAAAAACTCAACCCGAATACCACTATCGTGGCAATGTTTGATCCTTACCGTAATACTGAGCTTGACCAATTCGCGGCACAAAACGTGTCTGCATTTGCATTGGAACTTTTGCCACGAACCTTGTCTCGTGCGCAGAACATGGATGTCTTGTCTTCTCAAGCCAACCTTGCAGGTTACAAGTCGGTGCTTTTGGCTGCGGCTGAATACCAGCGCATGTTCCCGATGCTGATGACTGCTGCGGGTACGGTTAAACCGGCTCGTGTGGTGATCATGGGTGTCGGCGTAGCGGGTCTGCAAGCGATTGCCACTGCAAAACGTTTAGGTGCCATCGTTGAAGCCACGGACTTGCGTCCAACTGCCAAAGATCAGGTTGAATCTCTGGGCGGTAAATGGCTAGACGTGCCGATGTCTGCTGAAGAGCAGCAAAAAGCGGCTGATGCTGCCAAAAATGGTTATGGCTGGATGCCGGGTGAAGAATACATTCGCGATCAGGCGGCAATTGTTGATAAAGCGGTATCAAATGCTGACATCGTGATTACCACAGCGCTTTTACCGGGTCGTGATGCACCACGTTTAATCCGTGCTGAAACAGTTGCGAAAATGAAACCGGGTTCAGTGATTCTGGACATGGCAGTAGAATCTGGCGGTAACGTCGAAGGTTCAAAATGTGGTGAAACAGTCTATACCGACAACGGCGTTAAAATTCTCGGCATTCCAAATATTCCGTCGACTGTATCAACTGAAGCCTCTGCTTTATACGCTCGTAACGTATTTAACTTCGTGGAAACATTATTTGATGCAGACAAGAATTTTGTCCTGAATCAAGAAGAAGAAATTCAAAAAGCCCTACTTGTCACTCATGGCGGCCAAGTGCTGCTGAAACGTGGTTAAGGAGAAGACTCATGGTTGAAACAATTACGATTTTTGTCCTTGCCATTTTCGTAGGTTACTACGTGGTGTGGGGTGTAACGCCAGCATTGCATACGCCGTTGATGGCGGTCACTAATGCCTTGTCATCGATCATTATTGTCGGTGCGATGATTCAGACCGTTGGCCTGCCGGTGATCGGCGTTGAAGGTAGCGTGGATTTCCAGACCATTAACGTGGTGAGCGTACTTGGCGCGATTGCAGTATTCCTGGCCAGTATTAATATTTTCGGTGGCTTTGCCGTGACTGCACGTATGCTGGAAATGTTTAAACCTAAGCAAAAGAAAAAAGAGGGTTAATCCATGGAAATGATTCGAGAATATGCGGATTGGTTCTACCTGATTGGTGCCGTTCTTTTTATCCTGACGCTACGTGGTTTATCAGGTCCTAAAACTGCGATTGCCGGTAACCGTTACGGAATGATCGCGATGGCCATTGCGGTCATGACCACCTTCTTTGTAGCTGAGAATCCAGTGGTCTGGATGATCATTGGCGCAATGGTGCTGGGTGCAATCGTGGGTATTGCCCGTGCACGTACAGTTCCAATGACGCAGATGCCTGAAACTGTGGCGCTAATGCACTCATTGGTGGGTCTGGCTGCGGTCCTGATTGCTGTCGCTGCCATTATTCACAACAACAAACTGATTGAACTAGGTCCAGACCTGTTGGCTGCCAATGGTGTCAATTTCCATGAAATGAGCCGTGTTCATTTATTTGAACTGTTTGTGGGCTGTTTCGTGGGTGCGATTACCTTTACAGCATCAGTCTTTGCTTACGGTAAACTGGCTGCAAAGAAATGGGCAAAAACCATTTCAGGTGCATGGGTGAAACCGGTTCAGGCGATCATCTTTATTGCTATGTTAGGTTTTGGTGTTCACTTCTTCCTGACTGGCAATATGACCTCGTTCTGGGCGATGACAGGCCTTGCGCTGGCATTCGGCTGGGTATGGATTGCACCAGTCGGTGGTGGTGATATGCCAGTGGTGGTATCGCTACTCAACTCATTCTCGGGTTGGGCAGCAGCTGGTATTGGTTTCACCTTAGAAAATAACATGTTGATCGTTGCAGGCTCACTGGTGGGTTCTTCAGGTGCTATTCTGTCTTACATCATGTGTAAAGCCATGAACCGTTCAATCATCAACGTTCTGTTTGGTGGCGCAATGGGCGGTACAGCTGCGCCGACAGCAGGTGCGGGTGAGCAGGTACAACGTAACCACCGTTCTGGTTCAGCAGATGATGCGGGCTTCCTCATGTCAAATGCGGACAGCGTGGTGATTGTACCGGGTTATGGAATGGCGCAAGGTCGTGCACAGAATGCGGTCAAAGAACTTGCGAACATCTTAAAAGAGCAGGGCGTAACCGTACGTTTTGCAATTCATCCGGTGGCAGGTCGTATGCCAGGTCATATGAACGTATTGCTGGCTGAAGCTGATGTGCCGTATGAAGATATTTTAGAGATGGATGAGATCAACTCTGACTTCCCGGCAACGGATGTGGTGCTGGTGATTGGTGCAAACGACGTTGTCAACCCAGCAGCCAAAGATGATCCAACATCGCCGATTTATGGCATGCCGATTCTGGAAGCGCATAAGGCACGTACGATTATGGTAATCAAACGTTCAATGGCGACCGGTTATGCAGGTCTGGACAATGACTTGTTCTATAACGACAAGACCATGATGATCTTCGGTGATGCCAAGAAAGTGGTGGAAGATATGACTAAAGCCATTAATGGTACGGGTCACTAATCATCTAAATCATTAGAATCCTCCTAAGTCCCCCTTTTAATAAAGGGGGATTTTTTATTTTATATCTTGGGAAAAGGATGATTGAGTGATCATCGAACGTCTATGTTGATGATGAATTGATCCTAAAATACCAATCAAATCGGTGCATAAGACAAGATGGAAATTAAAAAATAGCGAACAGATTGAGTTGTATTAATGCTTATAAAGTTAGATGAACAGGCAATAAAAAAGCGACCTACACAGGTCGCTTTTTTGAATATTCGGTTTTTACGCTACAGAGTCAGTATCTGTAGGATTGCGCCATAAGCTTTCTAGGTCATAGAATTTACGCGCTGTTGGAAGCATACAATGAACCACCACATAACCAAGGTCGATGAGGATCCATTCAGCATCACGTTCGCCTTCAATACCAAGAGGGCGGAAGCCAGCTTTACGTGCTTCTTCAGCAACGTTATTGGCCAATGATTTGATGTGACGTGTCGATGTACCGCTTGCAATGACCATAGCATCAGCCACATTACTGATACCGCTGACATCAAGCTCAACAATTTCTTTTGCTTTTACATCTTCAAGTGCAGCATGTACGACTTTTAAGCAGTCCTGTACAGCTTGAGAATTTGAATTCATAGTAAGATCGTGAGAATTAGAAGCGCTGGGCGATGGTTCTAAATTCATGGGGAGTGTAATTTCCTAACAATTATGCATGGTCTAATATAGCGGTTTTAGTCCTGAATTTCAAATGAAGCCGCAGTCCACTCAGTCATGCTCCGGAAAGAACTCAGCTTTCCAGTCAAAGGAATCGTTGGAATGTCCGCTAGGTTTATACTCGGCAGCGACATAACCTTGATATTGACTATGTTTTAACCACTGAAATATATCATGATATTGAATTGAACCTGTATTGGGTTGATGCCGTCCCGGATAATCCGCAAATTGGATATGACCAATCGAGGCAATATTTTCTTGCAAAGTTTCTAAGACATCTTCGCCCATCATTGCCATGTGGTAACAGTCGTACTGCATTTTTAAGGCCGGATGATGTACCGCTTCCAGCATTTCCTGGGCTTGGGCAACATTTTGAATCAAAAAACGTGGCATATCGGTGCCATTGATCATTTCGAAGACCGGTTCAATTTGATGCTCAAGCAGCATTGAACAGGCCATTTTCAGGTTACTCGCCAGCGTATTCAGGCAGGGTAAAAGATCACAATCCCTAGGCTGTTTTCCTGCCAGAATGTTCACCCGAGGTACATTCAATGCGGTAGCATACTGGATGGCCTGCTCAACCGCATGACGAAACTCGATTTCCTGTCCTGGAATGCCAGCCAGACCATGACCGCCCTGCATTAAATCACCTGCCGGCACATTAATCAGGCACAAGTTTAGCTGATGGGTGCTGAGCTGGTTTTGAATCTGGCCAATCGTAAGTTCATAAGGAAACTGGATTTCCACATGATTAAAGCCCTGTGCACGAGCCAGCGCGAAACGTTCGATCAGCGGCACTTCGGTAAAAATCATCGACAGGTTGACGGCAAGTTTAATCATGTATGTCTCTTCAATATTCAGGGCTGCATCAATCAAGCGTTATGAATGTTTTAGTTGCTGGATTACAGTAGCCAGATCTGCTTCGGCAAAGCCTTGAGCCTGATGGGCCTGTAACTGTGATAATGCCTGAGTCGCGACTGGAACATCCAGATCAAAGCTTTGTGCCAGTTGCACGGCATTATTCAGATCCTTGGATAAGGTCTGTACTTTCCATTGCACCGGTTCAAAAGTTTGCGTGGCCATACGCGGTGCCAGAATCTGAAAAGGTTTGGAGTCGGCAAAACCACCCGCCAGCGCAGGCGCCAGTAAACGGGTATCCACCCCGGCAAGTCCAGCCAAGGCAACCGCTTCTGCAATCAGGGTGCTATTGGCAGCCACAATCAGCTGATTACAGATTTTGGTCGCCTGACCGGTGCCCGTATCACCCATGCGGGTCACGCGCTGTGAAAGTACTGCATAGATCGGATCAAGGTTTTCAATCGTCGCGGCATCACCACCGGCAAAAATCACCAGACTGCCTTGTTCAGCTCCGGCGGTACCGCCTGAAACCGGAGAGTCAATCCAGATTACTTTCTTGGCCTGTGCTTGCGCGGCAAGTGTTTGAGTTTGCTGTACCGAAAGACTGGAAAAATCCACAATCACTTGCTCCACAACCAAATACGGTTCGATCTGAGCAAAAACAGATTGCACCGCATGATCATCTGCCAGACAAGTCAGAATCACTGGATAATTCGCAATCTGGTCTAAAGACAGTGCAGTTGCTCCTAGATCCAGCAAGGGATCACAGGCCGCTGGCGTACGGTTCCAAACCGCCACCTGAAAACCTGCCTGAAGCAGACGTGTGGCCATACGAGTGCCCATCAGCCCCATACCTAAAAAGGCAATTTTAGTATCGCGATTCAACTGCATACTTTCTCTTATTCCTTGCTTTGACTCAGACTCGACTTATTTATATTGGCGCGGTACAAACTGAACCTCTGGGTTTTTGTCTTTTTTACGGGCCAGCTGGCTATTTTTACCCAGCAGCAATTTCAATTGCCAGATTTTTTCCATACGCAGGGATTTGTTCGGACGATGCTGCATGGCATCCAGTACAAATTTAGAGGCCATCAGCGCATCTGGAGAACGTTGCAGCATTTCTTCAGCCAAGGCTTGTGCTCTCGCCAATGGCTGTTCATCGACATGGGTGATCAGACCGATTTCTTTGGCATATTCGCCCTCAAAAATCCGGGCAGTCAAAGTCAGCTCTTTTGCCAGATCAATACCAATCAGGCCTTTCAGTGAGCGGCTGAGTCCCATGTCTGGCACCAGTCCCCAACGTGTTTCCATGATCGACATTTTGGTCTCAGGATGGGCAATGCGGATATCTGCGGCCAGAGCAAGCTGCATCCCGGCACCAAAACAGAAGCCCTCCATTGCGGCAATCACCGGAACAGGTAATTCTTGCCAGACCAGAAATGCTTTTTGAAACAGGCTTTGACCAGGACGAATCAGTTCCCATGCGGCATAAGCACGATTTTTAGGATTATTTAAATCTGCCAGATCAATACCGGCACTAAAGACCTGAGCTTCTCCCGTTAAAATCACACAACGGATGCTTTTATCTTTTTTGATTTTCTGTGCAGTCGCGACCAGTTCGCGCAGCAGGGCAAAGCTCATGGCATTGCGTTTATCCGGACGATTCAATGTAACAGTGGCAATGCCGTTATTTTTTTCCAAGCGCACGAGTGACATAGCATTTTTCCTTATTTTTCCTGGCTTGAGCATAGCATGCAGCCTTTAGGCTTGCATGACAGCTCAGTCACACTTGAGTAAGTTAAGAACTGAGCAGCTTCAGAGGTTTAATTTAAATGTTGCTTCAAAATTTGCTGGGCAGCCTGTTCAACCTGTTCAACCACGGCTTTGAGTTCATCAAAATATTTCAGTACCTCTTGAACAAAGCTTTCATCGGCCTTACGGCGCTCTTTACGCAAGGTAGAAACGAACTGCTCAAAGCCACCGGTGACTTTCTGCAGAGTCGGTGCACCGACATAGCGGGTCGCGCCATAGAGACGATGCAGTACATGTTCCAGTTGTGGAAAATCTTCCAGTTCAATCAGTTGCTGCATTTCATCGAGTTCATCTGCAAAGCTGTCCACCAGCATGCGTAACAGGTCTACTGCCAGATCTTCCTTATTGGCTGCCAGTTGCAGGCTTTGCTGCCAGTCCAGAATATTTGGATCTAGGGCATCAATCACATTGGCACGTTCCAGTACCGGAATCCGTTTAAAATGCTCGGTGGTCCAGTGCGTCAAAATTTGGATAATCTGCTCGATCTGGATCGGCTTGGTGACATAATCATCCATACCGTTTTGCAGCAGTTTATGCTTTTCATCAGAAAGTGCATGCGCCGTCAGGGCAATAATCGGCAGGCGGCTATGATTTTCAAAGGTCGATTCCAGCGAGCGAATAGCACGGGTGGTATCGATCCCCGACATGACTGGCATCTGAATGTCCATAAAGACCAGATCAAATGCTGGCTGTTCCTGTTCATAACGGCGCTGAATAATATCGATCGCTTCCTGCCCGCTGAGGGCTTTGGTCGTGGTGACATTGAGTTCACCCAGTAAGGCTTCCAGAACAATCAGGTTGGGTAAGTGATCATCCACGGCCAGAATATGCAGGCCTTGACCATTAAATTCTTCATGCTGTTCCTGACCGAAGACCGGCTGATTGCCGAGTAACTGAATCAGCGCGCTGCGGCTGAGTGGCTGATGCAGGGCACGGGCACGATGGTCGTTGAGCATGCTCGGATCCAGCTGCATCTGATAACCATAGACAGCCAGATGACCCTGATAACGTGAACGGATTTCGCGTAACAAGACCTCACTGTCACCACTATGATCGACGATTAGCCAGGTATTTTCGCTATTCTGTAAATGATTTAGGCGGCTAAACAGATCCAGAATCGATGCACATTCAATGTGTTTGACCTGATAATTTTCCAGATAATGCCGCAGCACATTCGCAGTTGCCGGATGGGCAAGATAAGACACCACAGTCAATTCGCTAAAGTCTGGATGCTCAATCACGGTATCTTCATCGACTAGGAACTGGGCAGTAAACCAGAAAGTAGAGCCTTTTTCGGTCGGAGCACGTTCCTGATTGTCTTCAAAACCAATCTGGCCATGCATCAGGCTGACCAGCTGTTTGGAAATTGCCAGACCAAGACCAGTACCGCCAAACTGACGGGTCACTGAGGTATCACCCTGCGAGAAGGATTCAAACAGCTTTTTACGGTCGGTACCACTCAGGCCAATGCCGCTGTCCTGCACACTAAAATGCAGCACACATTGATCTATGCCCTCATGTTCCATGCGTGCCCGGACAATGATTTCTCCATCCGGAGTGAACTTGATCGCATTGGAAATCAGGTTGGTCAGAATCTGCTTAAACCGCAGTGCATCACCAATAATGTGTTTTGGCACACCGTCTGCATAATAGAAGGCCATATCAATATGTTTTTGTGCTGCCAGCGGTGACAACATGTCCATCACATCAAAAATCGCTTCTTCCAGATCGAAAGGTGCAGTTTCTAATTCCAGTTTGCCGGCATCAATCTTGGAAAAATCCAGGACATCATTAATCAGTGCCAGCAAATGCGCCGAAGACTTACGAATGGTCTGCAAATACAGGCTCTGCTCGTTGCTGAGATTGCCCTGACGTAACAACAGATGAATAAAACCATCAATACTGTTCAGCGGGGTACGCAGTTCATGGGAAATATTGGCCAGAAACACCGACTTGGCCTGGTTGGCCGAGATCGCCTGGTCGCGTGCCTGACGATAGGTAATATTCTGGACTTCTAAAGTGTCGAGGGTACGGCGCAAGTCATCTTCGGTCTGTTCGGTATGTTCACGCAGTTCCAGAAAGCTGAAATGCAGACGTTTCACCACATTGGCAATATCACGTTGCAATAAACGCAGCTCGCCGGTGCTGTTAATCACCATATGCTGGCCGAGGGTATCGGCATTCAGGCGTTGCAACTGCATGCGAATCTCATACATCGGTGCAATCCAGCGCCGTGAGTAGAAATTCAGACAAAGCAACAATAATAATAAAGTGAGTAATCCGGTCGCAATCAGTACGATCAGTACTCGGTAACGGGCAATTGCTAGCGGCTGGTTATCCAGTTCAATCGCCAGCCAGCCGGTAGAAAAAGTGTTTTCATTCACTTTAATGGCATAGATATGATTATCTTGATGCAGAATCGGACCAACAAAATTGCCGCTTTTCTCAAATTCTGGCCAAGGCGCCTGTTCCTGAAAGCCGATGCCCAAACGGTTCTTGCCATTTTCGTCCAGAACTGCTGCCCGAACCAGATGCTTTTCATTCAGCATGTTCTGCATGGCGTTGTGGGCTTGGTCATATTGCCATGGATACAGGTTCAAGATATCCAGGGCATATTCTGAAGTGCCTTGAAAGCGGGTCAGAATCGCAATGGCCATCTGTTTCTGCTGGGCACGTGCGGCATTCGAGGTTTCAGTCAACACCAGCATGGCACCGACACAGGCCAAAATGGTAATCGGCACAAAAATCAGCGCAATCAGCTGTCCATAGGCATGATTTAAGTGTAGGCGTTTAAACAGCTTTTTGTTGATCGTTGACATGATTTAAGCAGTATTTTCTTTATGCCTGGCATATTAGCATGCTTTAAATCGACAGTTAAAATTTAAGCATAATTTTTATAAAGCTTCGGATTAGCAGTTAAAAATACAAGAGATTTCAGTTAATTTTGCTCAGGTACAGCAAGACTAAGACGCACGAAATTTCAATCTGTAAAAGTGCCAGACTGAAATAGTATTTTCATCTTCATTAGCGAGCTGCTTCACCTGGCTAAATTATCGGGAAATGTAGTTTATGGCTTGATAGTGTGTGAGTTTTAGTGAGTTTTCTGAAAAAGCCTTGCTAAATGGGTGCAGGGAAAAGCATTTTTTCATACAATAGCCGCACCTCGATATAGGTGCAAATAATGAGTAATACCATCCCTGATTTTCAAGCAGATGAATTTTTGTTAGACCATTATGTAGGCAAAACGCCGCTGGTGCGTTTACATCGTCTGGCAAGTCACACTCAAGCTACAGTACTCGCGAAACTCGAAGGCAATAACCCAGCAGGTTCGGTCAAAGACCGTCCGGCCTATAATATGATCATGCAGGCCGAGAAGCGTGGGCAGATCAAACCGGGTGACACCCTGATTGAGGCAACGAGCGGAAATACGGGGATTGCATTGGCCATGGTGGCTGCAATGCGTGGCTATAAAATGAAGCTGATTATGCCGAACAATATGAGTCAGGAACGTAAGGACGCGATGCGTGCTTATGGTGCCGAGCTGATTGAAGTGACCAAAGAGCAGGGCATGGAAGGTGCACGTGATCTTGCTGCTCAAATGCAGAATGATGGCGTGGGGCTGGTGCTGAATCAGTTTGGAAATCCGGACAATGTCGAAGCGCATTACCTGACCACGGGTCCAGAAATCTGGCAGCAAACCGGTGGCAAAATTACCCATTTTGTCAGTTCTATGGGTACCACCGGCACCATCATGGGTGTGTCGAAATACCTGAAAGAAATGAATCCTGATATTCAGATCGTCGGTTTACAGCCATCTGATGGTTCAAGCATTGCCGGAATCCGTCGCTGGCCAGAAGAATATCTGCCAACCATTTTCGACCGCAGCCGAGTCGATCGCATTATTGATATTCCACAAATCGAAGCTGAAAAAACCATGCGTAAGCTGGCACAGAAAGAAGGCATTAGTGCCGGAACCTCTTCTGGTGGGGCAGTGTGGGCCTCGATTAAACTGGCGGAAGAACATCCGGATGCAGTGATTGTGTGTATTATCTGTGACCGTGGTGACCGTTACTTGTCTACAGGGTTATTCTCTGTACAAGATCCTGAATAATTATTTGAGCACTGTTTTATGCGCCTGCCTGTTTTAACTTTCGATATTGAAACCCAAACCGATCTCAAATCAGGCGCGCATCTGTTTGGTCTGGACCTGCCCGAAGCAGATCTGGATCAGGCCTTGACCAAATTACGCCGTCAGGATTCAGGCTCGGATTTTCAGCGTTTGCCGCTGCATGAAATCGTCTGTATTTCCGGTTTGTGGATGGATGAGCAGGGCATGAAGCTGTTTTCGTTTAGCCGAGAACAGCATTCTGAAGCAGAAATTTTGAAAAAATTCTTGTCGATTTTTGACAAGCGCCATCCGACTCTAGTGAGTTGGAACGGCTCACAGTTTGATTTACCAGTGATTTTATACCGCGCCATGTATCATGGGCTCTCTGCACCGAGTCTGTTCGATCAGGGCGAAATTGATACGCAAAAGCGTTATAATAACTACCAGAATCGTTACCATCATCGTCATGTTGACCTGATGGATGTGATGGCCATGTTTCATGCCCGTCATTTCCAGAAGCTGGATGATGTTGCACATTTGCTGGGCTATCCAGGCAAGCGCGGTGACGGAGCCTATCGGGTTCCAGAATATGTCCGCAATCAGCAATGGACCGAACTAACGTCTTATTGTGAAGGTGATGTCCTGAATACCTGGCTGGTGTATATCCGCTGGTTGCTGTTAAAAGGCCAACTGTTACTGCCGGATTATCAGCATTTGCTGCAAAGCACGATTCAATATTTGCATACTCAACCGCAGCATGCGGACTTTTTATCAGTTTGGCGTGAGACTTCGCAACGAACTGAATTTACCCAATTTGATTTTCCCATCTCCACACCCTAGGTTTTCATGAAACATCGAGCAAAAGCACGTCCTATCCAGCAACCCGAGTACATTTTTCAGGTTGAGTCACTATCGCATGAGGGACGTGGCATCGCTCATTATGGTTCACATCCAGATCATCCGCAGCATAAACATGGCAAGAAAGTCTTTATCCGTTATGCCTTGCCGGGTGAAACCGTGCGTGCCCGTATTACCCGAGAAGTTAAGAAACTCGAAGAAGCCGACAGTCTTGAATTGTTGAGCGACGCTTCCGAGATTCGCGTGAAGCCGGTGTGTCCGCATTTTGGCGTTTGTGGTGGCTGTAATATGCAGCATATCGCTGCGGATGCGCAGATTGAACTGAAACAGAATGTGCTGAAATCACATCTTCAGCATTTTGCCGGAATCCAGCCTGATCAATGGCTACCGCCTTTACGTTCACAACGTGAAGATTATCGCCGTAAAGCCCGAATCGGGGTGCGTTATCTGCCTTCCAAGGATCAGCTGGTGGTGGGTTTTCGTGAAAATCAGTCCAACAAACTTACGCCGATTGATCGCTGTATGATCTTGGATCGCGAGTTTGGCTCGGTTACACGTCTTAAACAATTGCTGCAAGGTCTCAATGGTAAGGCCGACATCGGTCATATAGAATTGGCTATGGGGGATCAGGACATTGCGCTGCTGGTGCGTGAAACTGCAAAATTATCTGCCGATGATGTCAACCAATTGCGCGAATTTACGTTACAGAAAGGCTGGCAACTGTATCTGCAGCCTGCCGGCAAAGAAACGCTCTCGCGGATAGATGCTCCAGAAGCATCTGCACGCTTACACTATGGTCTTGATGACTTTGATGTGAAATTCGGCTTTAATCCTCTGGACTTTACCCAGGTAAATTCAAGCATCAATCCGCAAATGGTACGATTGGCATGTGATTTGCTTCAGCTACAACAAGGTGAGCGGGTTCTGGATCTGTTTTGTGGATTAGGAAACTTTTCTTTGCCTCTGGCGCGCTGTGTTGGTGCGTCGGGTCAGGTGATTGCGGTTGAAGGAAGTGATGAAATGGTTCGACGTGGTGCGGAAAATGCCAAAAACAATGGTATTGCACAAATAGCGTTCTATTCACAAGATTTAACCAAAGATTTCTCGCACCATACTTGGGCAAATCAAGGTTTTGATGCATTATTAATCGACCCGCCACGTGCCGGGGCAGAAGAAGTGATGCATTATATCCCTCAGTTTGGAGCTAAAAGAATCGTTTATGTGTCATGCAATCCTGCGACACTCGCCAGAGATGCAGGACTCCTGGTACAACAGGGCTATCGTCTCACCCAGGCGGGCGTGATGGATATGTTTACACATACTGGACATGTTGAATCAATCGCATTGTTCGAAAAAGAAAATCAAATAAACGATTAAAGAAATGATGTTTTTAAAAGTAGGAGACGGGTATGGTCACAGTACGTGAGCAACTCCCTGGGCGACTCAATGAGTTGTCACAGGAGACGACTGTAGAACATGCCGAACAAGCACACCAGGATCTGACTGAATGGTTGGATCGGGTTCGTGGCATATTAGATGGCGCACCTTTAACGCAGCTCGAAGAAGTCGCCCACTTAACATTAGAAAGAGAGCTGCAAAGTACGGTTCAGCACCGCTCCAATACCTTTTATACTGGTATTGAGATGGCGGATATTCTGGCGCATCTGCATGTCGATGAAGATACTTTGTCCGCAGCCATGCTGTATCGTGCTGTTCGTGAAGGCGTCATGCCACTCAGTGAAGTATTGGAACAGTTCGGCGAACAGGTGCATAGCCTGGTCAAAGGTACGCTTGCCATGGGTAAGCTGTCTGAGCTGATCGAAAAAAATAAACGCCTGGAAGATCATTTCAATAATAACCAGCGTGAACATCTGTCTGGCATTTACAAAATGCTGATCTCGGTCACCGAAGATGTACGGGTTGTTCTGGTCAAGCTGGCCGAACGTACCTATGCCTTGCGTGAACTGGCCAATTCCTCGCGTGAGCGTCAGGAACGGGTGGCCCGAGAAATTCTGACCATTTACTCGCCACTGGCACACCGCTTGGGCATTGCTCAGTTGAAGTGGGAGCTGGAAGATCTGGCTTTCCGTTATCTTGCGCCGGAACGTTATAAAGAAATTGCTTCCTTACTGAATGAAAAGCGTCTGGAGCGTGAACAGTATATTCAGTTTGTGATTGATAAATTACGCAATGAATTGGCCGAACATGGTATCGAAGCTGAAATTAATGGCCGGGTGAAACACATTTATTCGATTTATCGAAAAATGAAAAGCAAGAACCTGAGCTTTGACCAACTCTATGATATTCGTGCTTTACGGGTACTGGTGAAAAGTGTACCGGAGTGTTACCACACTTTAGGTATTGTGCATCAGATCTGGCGCCATATTCCGCATCAGTTTGATGACTATATTACCAATCCGAAAGCCAATGGTTATCGTTCTTTACATACTGCAGTGATTGCCGAGAATAAGTCACTTGAAGTGCAGATTCGTACCCATGCAATGCATGACGAAGCTGAACTGGGGGTGTGTTCACACTTTAATTATAAAGAAGGTGCAAAAACGACAGATCGCTCCTTTAACCATCGTCTGCATTCCTTACGTGCGGTACTTGAGCATTATCAAGAGCGCAATGAAACCAGTGCACATAAAGAATCTGAAGATGAAATAGAGAATTTTGAACATATTCAAGATTTTGAAGGTTTTGAAAAGATCTATGTGTTTAGCCGTGATGGTGATATCAAAGAGCTGCCGCGTGATTCGACCGTACTCGACTTTGCGTATCATGTGCATACTGAGGTCGGGAACAAGTGCTATGCCGCACGGGTAAATCAGCGCTATGTGCCGCTGACTTACACCCTGAAAACCGGTGAACAGGTCGAGATTCTGACCAAAAAAGACCGGGAACCGAATCGGGACTGGTTGGTCAATTCATTAGGTTATATCAAGACTGCCCGTGCGCGGGACAAGCTGCGTCACTGGTTCCGTCAGCAGGATCGTAGCAAGAACCTGGAAGTCGGCCGTGAAGTGCTGAACAAGGAATTGTCACGTCTGGCAATTCACCCGAAATCGATTGATCTGAGTGATTATTGCAACCACTTCAATGTCAAAACCGGTGATGACATTCTGGTGAATCTGGTCAATGGTGATATCAGCCTGCATGCCCTGATTAATCAGGTGAACCGTCACATGCATCTGGATCAGGACGAGCCTGAGCTGGTGCTGAAACCTGCCTTGAACCCGCGTGCCAGTCATACACTGTCAGCGCACGGGATTCTGATCGACGGTTTAGATAACGTGGAACTGCATGTCGCGCAATGTTGCCAACCGGTGCATGGTGAATCGATCGCTGGCTATATCACTCTGAATCGTGGAGTGAGCATTCATAAGGTGGCCTGTCCGGACTATGTGCGCATGATCACCCAAGAGCCTGAGCGTGCGGTAGAAGCCGATTGGGAAATGCAGCCGACTCGTGGTCAGAGCGTACAGATTGTGGTGGAAGCTTATGATCGACGCGGTTTGCTCAAAGATCTCACGCAAGTGATTTTCTCGGATCAGATCAATATCCGTCAGGTGAATACCATTTCGGAAGCGGATGGTATTGCCAATATGAAGCTGCTGATTGAAGTCAAAGGTCTGGCACAACTTTCCAAGCTGCTGGCCCGTCTAGAGCAGCAGCCGGGAATTATCAGCGCGCGTCGTCTGGTACAGGGTACTTAATTCCTGTTACCTAAGTTTAAAAAGCCTGCAATTCAATTGCGGGCTTTTTTATTGTAAGGTATTTAAATCACATGCATAAAAAATAGACCAGCAAACCAAGATGAGCGCCACCGAAATATTTGAACGTAGACGAAATAATCTGGCCAAGGTGATTGATCTGCTGATCGAGACGCAGCAATTTAAAACCGGCAAAGAGATCTGTGAGCATTTCGGCTTGTCTGCATCGTATATCGCTCAATTGCTGAATAGCAAACGCCAGATCGGCGAGAAAGCAGCAAGGGAGCTGGAACAACAACTGGGTCTAGATGTGCTCATTCTAGATCAGTCGACTGAACCAAAAGTTGAATTATCTCCAATTCCAGCGCAAGGTGTACTGTTGCAAATGCAGGTGGTGCAACAGCAGGCATTCGCACTTATCTCCTTGGATTCAGCGCTCTCATTCAATCAGGATATTTTTCATCTGCAAGCACAGCATTATGCGATTTGGGTAGCAGGGCCGTATTATTTTCCCAGCTTAAAACCGGGCTGGTGGCTGGTTTGTGACAAACAGGCCGAGTTATCCACTGCAGGCATACTCTGTGTGTATCTGCTCAATGGCTTGCAGCTCATTTTGCAACTGGTCAGTGAAACTCAGGATCATTATGAATTTCAAAGTCTGGATGAAAGCAGAAAGGTGGTTTTCCAGAAAACTGATATTGAGAAAATCCATCCAGTCATTGCGATTATTCCCGCTGCCACATATTCAAACGGCAGAAATAATTCAGCCCATCATAAGACGGGCTGAACGATGAACATGAAACAGAACAGATTATGGAATCTGGTTCTCGTCTTCAAATTCTGGTTTCACCTGAACAATAAAGTCCTGACGGTTTAGACCACGCCACAAGGCAAAGGCCGTACCGATATAGATGGACGAATAGGTCCCGACAAAGACACCAACAAACATCGCGATCGAGAACCATTTCAGACCATCGCCGCCCATCAGCATCATGGCAAGCACCACCAGCAATAAGGTCATAGAGGTATGAATGGTACGACGCAGCGTTTCAGTCAGGGCAATGTTAATGATTTCGACCGGTTCTGCACCACGAATCTTACGGAAGTTCTCACGGATACGGTCAGAGACCACGATATTATCGTTCAGTGAGAAACCGATGATTGCAAGGAGTGCTGCAAGTACAGTCAGGTCAAATGGCCACTGCATCATCGCAAAAATCCCGAGGGTAACGACGATATCATGGAACAGTGACAATACTGCACCCATAGCCAGCTTGACCTCAAAGCGGATGGTAACATAGACCAGCATCAGCAGGAGCGCAAGTGCCACAGCACCGCCAGAACGGACATAGAGCTCATTACCGACCTGTCCACCGACGACATCAACCTTCGGTACTTCTGCCGCATTATTTGGCAGTTGAACTGCGGCTGTAACAGCTTTGGTCAGGTCTTCAGCTTCGATATCTTCCTGAACCGGCATACGCACCATCAGGTCACGTTCAGAACCTAAAGTCTGAACCACAGCATCATTAAAGCCTGCCTGGTTCAATGCCTTGGAGACATCTTCAGGTTTGACCGGATTGGTATAGTTTAATTCGGCTGCCACACCACCGGTAAAGTCTAAACCGAGGTTCAGGCCTTTGGTGGCAATAAAGAAGATACTCGCAACGGTTAAGAGGATTGAAAACAATGCCGCAGGCATCGCAATCTTCATAAACGGAATAATGCGTTCGTCTTCCGGGCGACCGTACTGTTTTTGATTCAGTTGAGTATTTTCAGTCATCAGTGATCTCCTTAAATGCTCAACTTTTTCAAGTTACGTTTTTTGCCATAAATGAGCTGTACCACGGCACGCGTTACTGTAATGGCAGTAAACATCGAGCAGACAATACCAATCATCAGGGTTACGGCAAAGCCTTTGATCGGACCTGTACCAATCGCGAACAGAATGAACGCCACCAGGAATGTGGTCAAGTTCGAGTCGAAAATGGTGTTATAGGCACGATCATAACCGGCCACAATCGCCTGTTTTGGCGAAGCTCCCCATTTCATTTCTTCCCGTATTCGTTCACAGATCAGTACGTTGGCATCGACCGCCATACCGATGGTAATGACGATACCGGCAATACCCGGAAGGGTAAGGGAAGCGCCAATCCAAGACATGACTGTCAGAATCATCGCCAGGTTAAAGACCAAGGCAAAGTTGGCAATCACACCAAACAGACGGAAGAATACCACCATCCAGATGGCGACCAGAAGGAAACCGATCTGAGTTGAAAGTACACCTTTATCGATGTTTTCTTGACCCAGACTTGGACCAATTACACGTTCTTCAACAAAATACATTGGCGCAGCCAACGCACCTGCACGCAGCATCAAGGCAAGTTCAGCAGCTTCTTGCGGCGAGTCCAGGCCAGTAATACGGAACTGAGAACCCAGTACTGCCTGAATGGTTGCAGCGTTAATGACTACAGATTCAGTATATGGGGTACGAACTTCAGTCTGAGTGCCGGTCGCAGGGTCTTCCACATAATTAATGCGCTGCTTGTTCTCGATGAACAAGACGGCCATACGTTTGCCGACCGCATTACGGGTGGCATCCGACATCAGTTTGCCGCCTGCGCTGTCCAAGGTAATGTTAACTTCAGCACCGCCTGTGTCTTGGCTAAAGCCACTTGATGCATTCTGAACACGTTCACCGGTTAAGATACGGTTACGGTTCAAGAGGAGCTGACGACCACTGTCCAGTGACTCATAAGCAAAGACTTCTGTGCCTGGTGGCAATGCACCCGTTGCCTGACCGGTATATGGATCAATATATTGATCATTCAGGTCAGACACCAGACGGAACTCGAGGTTCGCGGTACGACCTAAGACACGTTTCGCTTCAGCGGTATCCTGCACACCAGGAAGCTCAACCACAATACGGTTGCTGCCCTGAGTTTGAACCAGTGCTTCTGCCACACCTAACTCGTTAATACGGTTACGTAAAGTGGTCAAGTTCTGATTGACAGCATAAGATTCAATTTCTTGCTTACGCACATCAGTATAGTTTAGACGTAAGGTCGAACCGGTCTCGGTCGCAACAGCCTGCTGGGTAAACTCATTGCCATTACGGCGCAAGAAGTCCATCGTTGCAGAACGGTCATCATTGTTGGCAAACTGCATCACAATGGTGTTGTTGCTCAAGTTCAGGCTATTAAATTTAAGGTTGTTATCACGCAACTGACGACGTAGATCCGTCGCAGAGGTTTCCATGCGCTGGGAAATGGCCTTGTCCATATCCACTTCAAGCAAGAAGTGAACACCACCACGTAAATCCAGGCCGAGCTTCATTGGTTTGGCACCAATTTTTTGCAGCCATTCTGGGGTGGTCGGGGCAAGGTTCAATGCAACCACGTAATCATCACCTAAACCACGACGTAAAGCCTCTTTAGCTTTAAGCTGCGATTCACTTGAATCTACACGTAATAAAGCTGCATTGTTGCCAAAGCTATTGTCATGGGTGGCAATATTTTCAGTTTTTAAAATTTGCTCTGCTTTTTGTACGATGCTTGCATCAATTTGAGTACCGGCTTTGGCACCCGAAATCTGTACAGCAGGTTCATCTGGATACAAACTTGGCAGGGCATATAAGGTACTGATCACCAGGACAACCAGGATCAGTACATATTTCCATGCTGGGTAACGCATTCGTTTTCTTCTTAAAATGAAAAAGTCGTGCGAGGGCACGACTATTTTTGATTAAAGGTTATTTAAAGTGCCTTCAGGGAGGACTGAAATCACACTTGCACGTTGAACTTTGACTTCTACACCACGGCTCAATTCAACCACTGCGAAGTCACCTTCAATCTTGGTGATTTTGCCCATTAATCCGCCTGCAAATACCACTTCACTGCCAACGCCAAGGCTGTCGACCAAAGCACGGTGTTCTTTGGCACGTTTAGATTGAGGACGCCAGATCAAGAAATAGAAGATTGCAATAAAAACAGCAATCATCAAAAGGTTCGCCATCATGCTTGGTTGTTGTGCAGCTTCACCTGCAGCGTGAGCAGTCGAAATAAAAAGGCTCATTACATTTTCCTAAAATAAAAAACTGGTGATCAACTCGATAATAAATTGACATATTCTTGCAATTTACATTGTCTTTTTCCTCAGCGCAAATACTGATGGATTAATCTTGCGGACAAGGTGGCACTTCCAGGCCACGGCGGGCATAAAAGTCATGAACAAATTCGTCAAATGTACCGTTGTCTAATGCATCACGCATCGCTTCAGTCAAACGCAGGTAATAGCGCAGATTATGAATCGTACCGAGCATAGAGCCGAGCATTTCTCCACATTTCTCAAGATGGAATAAATAGGCACGGGTAAAGTTCTGGCAGGTATAGCAGTCGCAATGCGGATCGAGTGGGCTTTGGTCATGACGGTATTTACTGTTACGGATTCGCACCAAGCCGTCTGTCACAAAATAGTGACCGTTACGTGCATTTCGGGTTGGCATTACGCAGTCAAACATATCGACACCACGACGCACCGCTTCCACAATATCTTCAGGCTTGCCGACGCCCATCAAATAACGCGGTTTGTCTGCAGGCATTTTTTCTGGAAGATAATCCAGTACCTTGATCATTTCCTCTTTTGGCTCACCAACGGACAGGCCGCCAATCGCATAACCATCAAAGTCGATTTCTAGCAGGCCTTTTAAAGATTCATCACGTAAATCTTCATACATGCCGCCTTGAATAATACCGAACAGCGCATTACGGTTTTTCAGCACGTCATGATGCTGGGTTTTACAGCGTTTGGCCCAGCGTAAAGAAAGTTGCAACGATTTTTGCGCTTCTTCATGCGTCGCAGGGTACGGGGTACATTCATCAAAAATCATTACAATGTCAGAGTTCAGCGTGTGCTGAATATCCATTGAAATTTCAGGAGATAAAAATACTTTTGAACCATCAATCGGCGAGCGGAAGGTCACACCTTCTTCTTTAATTTTACGCATTGCGCCCAGACTGAAGACCTGGAAGCCGCCTGAATCGGTCAAAATGGGACTATTCCATTTCATAAATCCGTGCAGGCCGCCATGTTCACGAATTACATCCAGTCCTGGACGTAGATACAAATGGAAAGTATTGCCCAGAATGACTTGAGATTTGATCTCTTTAATGTCGCGTGGCAACAGGCCCTTGACCGTACCATAAGTACCCACAGGCATGAACATCGGGGTTTCCACCACACCATGTTCAAGCGTTAAACGACCACGACGGGCACGGCCCGACTGACCTAATTTTTCAAACTTCATAGGAGTTCCACATCAAGGCGAAAAAACAGTTCGCTGATTGTTATAGCTAAAGGGCGCTATTTTCCTTGATTCTTACACTAAACGCCAGCATTGTAGAGCATTCGCTCTGTAATTTTATTTATCGCTGAAGCTAGAGAACATCCGGAGATATTGGCGGATGGGCAGAAAACTGCTGCAAGCGCTGCTGGATATCTTCCCGGCTAAGGGCGCAGCTGCCATCCGGCTCAGAGGCCATTGCAGCGATATGCTGGATCAGTTTCTGGATATAATATTGCTATCGACAAAGTAGGATTCCAAGGTCAGCAAATAGGCATCTTGTGCCACTTGCAAATAGTCATAAGGCTCCATCACCAGCATCTGCTCTAGATCAATCAAGATATCTTTGTCGTTTTGCGAGAGTTTCAAGCGTTTCTGTATGGCAGGTAAATGAGTAGTTTGTCTGGATGCCAGAAATTTCTGTAAATGAATATGCTCAGGATTAAGTGTCTGTGCAGATTGGCATTCAAATTCGACTTGGGTGGGCAGGCTCATGAAAAACATGATGCTATCCAGATCCAGACCATAGGCTTCAGAAAGACGATGTTTGGCCTGTTTAAAACTATCCAGCAATAACTCCAGATGCGTCGCGTGCAGCTGTTTGTGCTGTGCCAATACCGGATGGCCAAAGCTATGCTGGGTTTTAAAATAATCGGCCAGCAAGGTTTTAAAGGGGATGAGTCCTGAGTCGGGTGAAGTGTGGGCCCGATAACGCCATTTCTGGACATTCCAGCGATCCTGTTCCGCCAGATATTGCTGAGGATCTTCTGGATCTTTAAAAATACTACGTTCAGTCGAGATCGCCAGATTATCCAGCAGTAAAAATTCGTCAAAGACCAGACTACAGGCATAGATTTCATCATCCTGATAATGGTCGTATAACCGATAAAATTCCTCGACCAGCATCTGTTGCAAGTGCTCTAAATAATCCAGCATAATTTTTATTCTTTATTTTATAAGTTTTAGACAGATACAGCCGCATCCTTGGCTATTTTTATAATAAGTTAATGCGCCAAGGATGCAAAATTTTATCAGATCTTGCTGTTCACTCAGTGAAAGTTCGGACGGTAATCAAAATTCTGGGTCACGCTTTGATCACGGAAAGGCCGCACCACTTTTTTTCTGAGCAACATATTGTTAATGATGTTGTGTGGAAAAATCTGGATCTGGTTATTAAATAGCTCGACATTGCGATTATAAATGGTAATCGCAGCACCGACATTTTCATTCTGTTCTTCAATTTCAGCCATCATTTTCAGATAGATGTCATTGGCTTTCAGTTCCGGATAATTTTCAATCACGACATTCAGGCTATGCATTAACTGTTTGTTCAGACTTTCAATGCGTTGTAATTGTCCAATATCGGCATCCTTGATATTCAGGTTCATGATGTTCTGACGCAGTTCGGTGACTTTTTCTAGCGTGCCTTTTTCAAAACTCGAGTATTGCTCGACCAGCGGTTGCAGCCCATCCAGAATTTTCAGTTTTTGCCGTTCATAACTGGCGACATCCGACCAGGCGCGAATCGTGGCGTTGTGATGACGGACAATACTGTTGCGGATCATGATAATCGTGACAATCAGCGCCACAATGATCAAACATAAAATCAAAAATCCCATCCGAGATCTCCCCAAGCTATATCTATATTTTAAAAATGATGCGAAAAATTTATTTTAAAAACTGCAGCAGATCATGTTGTAAGTTTTCGAGCTGTTTTAATTTAAACGTTCTCAGGTGGCCGCGCAATGTGGAAATATCGCTAATATTCTGCTGCTTGCTCGATACCTGAAATAAATCATGGGGCCCTAGATAGCACAGCATCTTATTTTCTGGGTGAAACAGTAAATCACCCTGACGCTGTTCGAAAAATTCGGCCAGTCGCAGCACAAAACCCGGACTGAGTAATTTGGCAGTTTGCAGCGGATCACTGCCATAAAAGCTTAATCTCTGGTTGGTGCGAATATCGCTGCTGTGCCAGGGATGGCTATAAGGATAATAAAATTTCTTTCTGGAAGTCGTAACGGCCAGTCCCTGAATCTGGATATCAAACACAAATACGCCCCACAGGTCTTTATGGACCTGCATCAGTTTGACTGGCTGACCTTCCTTATTTCGGGCCTGTACTTCATCAATATAGTGGTATTGGAACAGTAGCACCTGATGTTGCTGGCCGTTTTCGTCTTCCCATACCGTGCTGGCATAACGCTGAATTTCATTACTCAACGAACCTTGGTTGAATACTGGAAATAATTGTTTTAAATGCCGGATAAAGTGTAGGGGATTAAGTGGCATAGAAATATGCTGTGGCTGTTTTTGAAAGGCAAGCTGATATTTCTTGGCCAGTGCCTGTTCTTCCAGAAAAGCAATGACTTCCTCTAAGGGCTGCTGTTGTTCATAGCAAATATAGGCCCAGAAGATGCAGAGACAGCCGAGAAAAACACTGCTCTGAATCCAGATATTTCCCGGAGCAATAAAAATGCAGCCAATCAGAAAAAGCCCAATTCCGGCAAGCGCAAGCGGCAGGTTATTTTCAAACTTGAGCGTAATCGGGCCATTCCAGGGATGCAATCCGTCTAGCAGTTCCTGATGTGTTTTGGCCTGTTGGCCCAGATCCCAAAGCCGAGCGATATTCTGAAACACCACTGCATTTTTCTTGCGACGAATATGAATGGATTGTTGTACAGACTCGATCGGCATGGATAATGGTTCTCGCTTATTTCGCCTGATCAATCAGCATGGCATCGCCATAACTGAAGAAGCGATACTGGCTGTCTACTGCATGCTTATAAGCATTGAGAATATTGTCACGATTGGACAAGGCAGACACAAGCATTAACAGGGTCGATTCTGGTAAATGGAAGTTAGTGATCAAACGATCGACCACTTTAAACTGATAACCCGGATAGATGAAAATCTGGGTATCACCTGTCCAGGCTGCCAGTTCACCGTTATGTGCTTGTGCTGCACTTTCGACTGCACGGGTGGCAGTCGTGCCTACAGAAATGACTTTATTACCGCGGGCTTTAGTCTGACGAATCATCTCGACCGCAGTTTCAGGGACGTCGCACCATTCGCTGTGCATGATGTGATTTTGAATATCATCGGTACGCACTGGCAGGAAAGTACCTGCACCAACATGTAGGGTCACAAAAGTTTTTTGAATCCCTTTGGCTTCCAATTTTGCCAACAGATCGGCATCAAAATGCAGGCTGGCAGTAGGTGCTGCAACGCTGGCCAGTTTGGTTGGGTCATTAAACACGGTTTGATAACGTTCAGTATCAATCTCTTCCGCTTCACGGTTGAAATAAGGCGGAATCGGCAAGGCGCCGTATTGATCCAGCACATCGAGAATTGGTTGTGAAAATTCTACAATAAACAGATTTTCATGACGGCCTTGTACGGTCACTTTCACTGCATCCGGGCCAATAAAAAGTTCTGCACCGGCTTTCGGAGTGTTGCTGGCCTTAATATGACAATAGGCAATAAAGCGATCTTGCATACGCTCAACCAGCACTTCTACCGCACCGCCTGAAGCACGTTTACCTTTTAAACGGGCCTTCATGACTTTGGTGTCGTTTAATACCAACAAGTCGCCGTCTTCAAGTAAATCCAGAATATCGGTAAATTGATGGTCATGATATTGACCTTGGGCATCGAGGTGCAACAGGCGAGAGGCACTGCGTGTTTCCAGTGGGTAGCGAGCAATCAGCTCATCGGGGAGATCAAAATTAAAATCAGAAAGTTGCATGATGATTTACGCTAAAAAAACTGCGGCTAGTATAAACTTTTTTCTTTTTTATGGCGGGAATTGCTCGATTTTAAAACGAAAAAATGCGATTTGTTTTAAAAATAAACAAATGAAAATATTCTGCGTTGACAGTGCTGAGAAATCGCGTATTATACCTTTCATCCACTCCCGAGGTGGTGAAATTGGTAGACGCGGCGGACTCAAAATCCGCTGTCAGAGATGACGTGTCGGTTCGAGTCCGACCCTCGGGACCAAAATTCTAGAAAACCCCAAGCGCATTCAGTCTTGGGGTTTTTTATTGTCTAATGAAAAATATAACAACTAGTTTATAATGAAGAAACTGTTATCACTAATTTAATAAAACAATTATCAAGCTTAAATTAAAGAGTTAAGTATGACCGTAGAGAAAATCGAATTGATTCAAAAATTAAATGAATTTAAAAATAGGCTTAGCGAAGAAGTATATAGTGCTTATAAAGAGAAAGGCAGGGAGTATGGGCGGGAAAGATTTAAATCATGGGAAAGAGCAATACAAAAATTTTTAGAAAAATATTTTCCTGCTTATACTAGTAAATTACACTCAAAACTTCATCCTCTAGTGATGGTTGGTTATCATGATCCAATTAAGCAATTTATGGAGGACGAGTATAAACCCTCAATCTCCTTTATTGATTCTCTAATTATGGATATTGAGAATGATGAAGTACTAGCTGATGATTCTAGTAAATCAAAAGTCAAACTTAGTAAATCTGATACAAATTCGAATACACCATTAAGAAAAGCTTTTATTGTTCATGGTCATGATAAAGCTAAAAAGCTTGAGACAGCACGCTTCTTAGAAAAAATAGGTTTTGAGGCTATTATCTTGCATGAGCAAGCTAGTAGTGGGAAAACTATTATTGAAAAATTAGAAAAATTTATCGATGTTGGATTTGGTATTGTGCTATATACGCCAGATGATGTTGGTGAGGCAGTTTCTAAGCAGGCTAATCTAAAACTGCGAGCGAGACAAAATGTTGTATTTGAACACGGTCTTTTAATTGGAAAGTTAGGACGTGATAAAGTAATTCCATTAGTTGTTGATCATAATATTGAACTTCCAGGAGATATCAGTGGAATGGTTTACATGTCTGATAATGGCTGGGAAATTCAACTTGCCAAAGAAATTAAATCCCTTGGTTACGAGGTAGATTTTAATAAATTATTTTAAACACATTAAAAAAACCGGCGCCTAGACGCCGGTTTTTCTACATCACTGACTCAGTTAGTTCTTAAAAGCTTAGATCGTTTCAAGCGCTGCATTCAAAGTTGCACTTGGACGCATTACTGCATTTACTTTTTCTTGATCAACTGCGTAGTAACCGCCGATGTCTACTGATTTGCCTTGAACTTCTGCAAGCTCAGCAACGATTTTATCTTCATTTTCAGCTAAAGTTTTTGCAAGTGGTGCAAATTTCGCTTTCAATTCAGCATTTTCGTCTTGAGCAGCCAAAGCTTCAGCCCAGAATTTCGCCAGGTAGAAATGGCTACCACGGTTGTCCAATTCGCCAGTACGACGAGAAGGAGACTTGTCGTTATCTAGCAATTTACCAGTCGCTTGGTCTAAAGTTTTAGCAAGTAACTTGATGTCGTCATTGCCTTCTTTAATACCCATTTCTTCTAAAGATACCGCCAACGCCATGAATTCACCGAGTGAATCCCAACGTAAGTGGTTTTCTTCAACTAACTGCTGTACGTGCTTAGGAGCAGAACCGCCTGCACCTGTTTCGTACATGCCACCACCTGCCATTAATGGCACGATTGACAACATTTTCGCAGATGTACCCAATTCCATGATCGGGAACAAGTCAGTCAGGTAGTCACGCAGGATGTTACCTGTTACAGAAATAGTATCTAGACCGCGAGCAACACGTTCAAGCGTATAACGCATTGCACGTACTTGTGACATGATCTGGATGTCAAGACCAGTGGTGTCATGATCTTTCAGGTATTTTTCAACTTTCTTGATCAGTTCGTTTTCGTGTGGACGGTACGGGTCAAGCCAGAAGATTGCCGGCATGCCAGAGTTGCGTGCACGAGTAACTGCAAGTTTTACCCAGTCGCGGATCGGTGCGTCTTTCACCTGACACATACGCCAGATATCGCCTTCTTCCACGTTTTGTGACATCAACACTTCACCAGTTTCAAGATCAACGATGTTTGCAACACCGGCTTCAGAGATCTCGAAAGTCTTGTCATGTGAACCGTATTCTTCAGCTTTTTGTGCCATCAAACCAACGTTCGGTACAGTACCCATGGTTTTTGGATCAAAATTACCATTCCACTTACAGAAATTGATCATTTCCTGGTAAATACGCGCGAATGTAGATTCAGGCATAACTGCTTTACAGTCGTAAGGTTTGCCATCAGCGCCCCACATTTTACCGCCACCACGGATCATGGCAGGCATAGAAGCATCTACAATGACGTCGTTAGGAGAGTGGAAGTTAGTGATGCCTTTTGCTGAATCAACCATCGCCAGTGCTGGACGGTGTTCTTGACAAGCGTGCAGGTCACGGATGATTTCTTCACGTTGAGAAGTCGGAAGCGTCTCGATTTTCTCGTAAAGACCGGCCATACCGTTATTGACATTAATGCCAAGCTCATCAAAAAGCTTGCCATGTTTTTCGAATGCTTCTTTGTAGTAGATTCTTACACAGTGACCAAAGACGATTGGGTGAGACACCTTCATCATGGTTGCTTTAACGTGTAAAGAGAACAGAATGCCTGCTTCACGACAGTCTTCAAGTTCTTTCTCGTAGAAGTCGCAAAGTGCTTTCTTGCTCATGAACATTGAGTCGATGATTTCGCCGTCTTGAAGCGCAACTTTTGGCTTAAGAACAATGGTTTCACCAGACTTGGTGATCAATTCCATTTTCACATCACGTGCGCGGTCTAAAGTCATTGACTTTTCGCCGTGGTAGAAGTCACCTTCGTCCATGTGTGAAACGTGAGTTTGAGACCACTGTTTCCACTCGCTCATAGAGTGCGGGTGTTTTTTCACGTAGTTTTTAACGGCAGCAGGCGCACGACGGTCTGAGTTACCTTCACGTAGAACAGGGTTTACTGCTGAACCAAGACATTTGCTATAACGTGCCTTGATTGCTTTTTCTTCTTCAGTGGTCGGGTTTTCAGGATAGTCAGGGATTGCATAGCCTTTAGACTGAAGTTCCTTGATACACGCTGTTAGCTGGCCAACAGAAGCACTGATATTTGGGAGTTTGATAATGTTCGTGTCTGGATCTTGTGTAAGACGACCTAGCTCAGCTAGAGTGTCAGGCACCTTTTGCTCTTCGCTTAGGTAATCTGTAAATTCGGAGAGCACGCGCACAGCTACAGAGATGTCACTTTTGACGATCTCAACGCCAGCTGGCTTAGTAAAGGTCTCAATGATCGGCAGCAGAGAATAAGTCGCCAGTAATGGCGCCTCGTCGGTCAGTGTGTAAATGATAGTTGACTTTCCACCAGCCATATATAGCCCCTTGCGTTGGATTGAGTTTCTGAGGACCGAACTTTTGGCCCAGCCTCTTTGAACCGATTTGCTTAAATAAAAACATTGAGAGTATCGTCTTTCAGCGCATTTCAGTCAACGAAATATGCCTTTAGATTGAAATTTGGGCGAAAATTTGTACAGATTTGTGCGGTTTAGTCGTGTTTGTATTTTGTACAAAAAAATAATCCTCTATCGCTGTAAATCCTGATGAAAATGATCGGAAATGATTCGCTAGCCAATTGTATTCACTGAAAATGGTTTTTTGATCCTGACACAGGCTTAAACTGATCCTCGATATGGAGATGGATACCGAGTGACTGGATGCTGTTTGCGCAAATTCAGTCAGGCTGATGATGCAAATTTGTCCTTGGCAGATGGCTACATCATCATGGAATAGCTTTGCGCTATACTGGCAAGCATCAATGAAATGATCTTAAAGATTGACGCTAACAAGGAAATGTAATGCCCAGCTTGTTTATTGTGATGCTCGGTGGTCGTCATGCCCGTGCCAATACAGAAGTTCATGATGTAGTTTTGGCAATAGGAGAGAGTCTGGAAGACACCTATCCGCAATTAAAAAATGCCTGGTTTGCGGAACAGAAAGGTCTGCATATTGATGCTTGGGCGCAAATCAACGGACTGGAGTTCGAGGGCAAATCCTATACGCTGCAATTTACTGATGCACAGCCACAGCAATCCGATGAAAAACTTTGGCTGATTAATCTGGGTGGTTATGATCCACGTGAGTTTGGCGAGCTGCATCGTTATGTGCTGGTGGTTGCACAGAATGCCATGGTGGCCAAACAGCGCGGTAAAGCCTACTTCGCCCGGCACTGGCAAAAACAGCATACTGACCGTGTGCTGGATGTAGATGACTGTATTGCCATTGATCAGGTTTATGGTCGCTACGTACAACTGTTAGAGGGTAGTTTCAGTGGCAATCGTTGGGAAAATACTTATCTCACGATTTAACGCTGTTTGTGATTGAATTAAATCTGCGGTTGGCTGAATGATTCGATAAGTGGCTTAAAAAATCTCTTTATCAAAATTTAATAATTGGCATAATACTGCCAAGGAAAAGCAGTTTTGACTGAGATGGAATGTCTTAAATGGATTTAATTCAGGCAAATGGACAACCGCGTTATGGACGTTTCAAGGAACTTCCAAAAAGTATTGACTATCAGGCATATCAATACAAGAATCCTTATGGTCATGTGCTGTCAGGCTGGCGTAAGCATCTAAAATATAAAAAATTCAAATTCTGTAGTATTCAGCACGAGCATTATACGATTGGATTGGCAATTGCCGATATCGCATGGGCAGGGCATGGTTTTGTCTATGTCTATAACCATATGAGCAATGAAGTGCTGGAATGGAATGCGATTAATTTCCTGTCACGCAACACTGTGCTGGACGAGCAGCCACTGTTTAATCATAGTTATTTCCATAAATCACCTTTTCAGATCGATATCCAGCATGCCAACGGCGTGCGTTATATCAATGTCAGCAAATACGGCGAAATTAAACTCAGTGCCCGGATTTTCTGTGCCGGAACCGATCCACTGAGTATGTGCAGTCCGACCGGCATTAATGGCTGGACCTATACTCAGAAATTAACTACTCTGGGCTGTGAAGGTTTTTTCATTAACAAGCAGGGTGAAACCATTCAGTTTAATGAACGCAGCTTTGCTTCTCTAGATGACACCTGTGGCTTTTTGCGTCCAGAAACGGCCTGGTTCTGGCTGTCCTGTAATTTCTGGGATATGAATCAGAACCGGATTGGCATTAATCTGGCGTCAGGCGTAAATGAAAGCTTCGGTAACGAAAACTGTCTGTGGATCAATGGGAAAATTTATCCCTTGGCCGATGTGCTGTTCCAGCAGGAATCGGAAAACCAATGGACGATTCAGTCGCTGGATGAAAGATTGAATCTGATGGTCAGCACAGGCTGGCGCCGTTATGAAAATCTCAACCTGCGTCTGGTCGGGAGCCAGTTTAGTCAGTGGCAAGCCAAGGTTTCCGGAACGATTCAGCAAGATGATCAGGAAATTATTTTACTAAATGAATATGCCTTGCTTGAACAGCATTATGCCAAGTGGTAAATGTACAGGCATAAGACCTAAAAAAAGCCTTCAATTTTGAAGGCTTTTTTGATTTGAGCTTAATCTTTGGCTGCCTGCCAGAAGGCTTCACCGGCCTGAATAGGATCATTGGTTTCGGCTAGAGTTTTTACCCAGACATCATATTGGGCAATTACCGGATGCTGGGAAGGATGGAAGTCTTGTTTAAACCAGTCCCGATATTGTGTACCCATACGGGTTAATTTCCCGTTACGGCCAAAAAACCAGGGCAGTCCTTTTAAATTCATTTGCAAACGTTGTAATGGTGTGAATCCATCATGTTTAAGCATGATGTTGGCGCGGTATATGGTAAAGCTGAACATGAGCAGGGTAGTAATCACCAAGCTATATTTTCGCAGAAGTTCTGGAGTTTGTGCCACATCTTTCATCACGTCAAAAGCCACATCACGATGTTCCATTTCTTCAATGGCATGCCAGGCAAACATGGCACGAACAAAAGGATGGGCATCTCTTAACGTATCTTTCTGTCCAAAAAAAGTCTCGGCCATGAGCGCAGTCAAATGCTCTGCAGCAGCAGTCACCGCAATATTGTATTCAGGTGAGCGGTTTTTCAAGTCGTAATTCATCATGTAATTGAGGCGCTGGATGAACTGATCTACGGGCATGCCTTGCTCGCGCATCAGCTGATTCATTTTTTCATGGGCAATGCCATGCTGTGCTTCCTGACGAATAAAATCTGCCACACGTTGTTGCAGTTCCAGGTCTGTGATCTGATCGCGGAACAGGCGCACACTTTGAATAAAATAACGCTCGCCATCTGGAAAGGTCAGGCTCAAGGCATCGAACATGCGGGTCAGAAAGGGATCACCGCCAAACCAGTAGCGCGGAATTTCATCCAGTTTAAAATCAAGCTGGGTCCGGACCACGGGCTTTATTGAAGATTTTAATACTGCATTCATCTTAGAAGTTCTTTTTTGTGACGATGCTGACAGTATGTCGGGGAATGCCGTAATTTTTTTGACAGTGCTTGCCAATTTTTATACATTTTATGCCAAATGAAAATAAAACTGCTTAGCCTAAAGCAGGCAGCGGGAAGCGCGCATGCAAGAAATTAAAATATCCAATGGTTATATTCAGCTTTGGGCGACTTATCTGCGCAGTCTGCAAATTGAGCCTTTGGAAGCTGACTTTCTGCAAGATGTACATGAAGCGCTTGTCCCCCTGATTGATCAGCCTTTTGCCACGCAAGTGCCGCTGGAATTATTAAATCAGCTTCTGTTAAGAACCCGGCAACATTTAAACTGTCCACAACTAATTTTCGAGATCGTGCAGGTTATTCGTCCAGAACATTTTGGCGTGCTCGGCTATATGGCTTCGCGCAGCAGCAGCGTTGCGGAAATGATCCGGCATATCATTCGCTTTCAACGACTGGTGATTGATGGCAGTGAGTTTGTACCTTTGCAATTGAAGCAGCGTGAACACAGTCTTGAATTATTTTGGGCCTATCTGGATGAAAAATATAATCTGCTCAATGAGCTGACCATGGCCGCGATGGTGCAATTGGGACGCGTCATTTTGCAGGATCATCAACTGTTACTGCATTGTGTACGTTTTGCCCATGTGCCTGACATGGCGAAAATACATTATCAAAAGTTTTTTGCCAGTGAGGTGAGATTTTCTCAGGACTATTATGGCATAGAGCTGGATTTGCAAGGACTGGCACATGGGTCTGAGCAGGCTGATCCAATGCTGTTGCAGCTACTGGTTCATCAGGCAGAACAGGCGATTGCAGCCAAGCCGCCCCTTGAAAATCATTTGGAACAGGCGCAGCAAATGATTGCCGAACAGCTGCGGACCCAGCATCAGGCCATTAAAGTTGAACAGCTTGCCCGGCAGTTGTTGATGTCGACACGTAGTTTGCAGCGCTTGTTCAGCACTCATGGCACTTCATTTAAAAAACTGCTGGAACAGCAGCGGATTAAACGTTGCGAGCTGTTGTTGCAGCAGGGATTAGGTCTGACCGAGATTGCCGAGCAGCTGGATTATTCTGATCAGTCGGCTTTGGCACGGGCCTATAAGGCAGCCACCGGACAGACCTTGTTAGAGCGAAAAAGGCAGTTACACAAAGCACGAAGCTGAAAAAAGCGACCGGTATCGGTCGCTTTTTTATTTTCGCAGGATGATGGATTAAGTGCTTGCTTTCACCTGAGGGAATCTAAACGCGATCGCAGCAATCGCAAAAATGGCCAGAATCCAGCAATAGTACACACCACCAATCAGTTCAACCGGCGAGATTTTTGCAATGGAACAGGCCAGTAGTAACTGTGCGCCATAAGGAATTAAACCCTGTACCACGCAAGAGAAAATATCCATCAGTGCCGCAGAACGCTTAGGATCTACGCCGTATTCTTTGGCAACTTCACTTGCCATATCACCAGACAGAATAATCGCCACGGTATTATTGGCCACAAAGATATTCGAAAACACCACCAAAAAACTAATCCCGATTTCGCCGGCACGTTGCTTCCCAACTTTAAACAGACGGGTCAGGCTATAAATACGATCGATCAGCCAGCGTAAACCGCCTTCTCGTTGCATGATCGCCGACAGGCCACCCAGAAACATCGACAATAACGCCACTTCAAACATGCCGACAAAGCCATCGTAAATTGAAGTATTCAGTTTGAGCAGATCGAATTCAGCTGTGGCAAATAGGCCAAACAAGCCGGAAAGTAGTACGCCAATGGTCAGTACAGCCAGAACGTGTAAACGGCTAAAGGCCAAAATAAATACGGCGATATAAGGTAAGACCAGAAGCCAGTTAAAATCCTTGTATTCCAATGTGTTGCTACTGCCGGTACTTAACACGTAAATTAAAATAGTGACGATTGAGGCTGGAACTGCAATCCAGACATTGACTCTGAACTTGTCACGCAGTTGTACGCGTTGGCTGGTGGTCGCCGCAATGGTGGTGTCTGAAATCATGGACAGGTTATCACCGAACATGGCACCACCGACGACCGCACCAATCGCATAAATCACGTCAATATCGGTCACCTGGGTGAAACCAAAAGCGATCGGCGCACAGGCTGCAATGGTGCCCATGGAGGTACCCATCGCCGTGGCAATAAAGGCCGAGATCACAAATAACATCGGCAGAATAAATGTAGGTGGAATCACTGACAAGCCCATCTGCACGGTGGCGTCGACGCTGCCAATGGCGCTACTGACGCTGGCAAAAGCACCTGCCAGCATAAACACCATAAACATCAGAATTAAGTTCGGATGACTGGCACCTCTGAGGAATTCCTCAATGCCCTGGTTGAGTTTGCCGCGATACACTAATGCAGCCAAGATAATCGCAGGCAGGGCAGCCACAGGCGCTTTCACCTGATAGAACGCGAACTCGGTTCCGATCAGGGAATGATAGATCCCGCTACCCAAAAATATGGTTAAAAATACAATAAGCGGCAGCAGTGCAATGGCGCGTGCCTGCACTGTAGCCTCAGAATCAGTCTGCATAGGAGATAAAAAAGTAAGAGAATAGGACTAGTATAAAGCAGGTTTTGCTATTTCAGAAAACTTTAAATGAATGCGCTAACATCTGCATTTTTATTAATTTTTATATGATAAAAATAAGTTTATCTAAATATTCAGGATTTTAGGTAATAGCAAAATTAGGCATCTTTGATCATTGTGAAAAAAATCAAAATAATCGTAAATAGACCCTTCCGAATTGTTTTGAAATCTTCGCACAGGAAATGAAGTACTCGAGGTCGGTATCGCAGACTGTTCATTGGACAAAAAATAGCGTTACAATGCGATGTCTTGTATTTCTACATAGTCAATGCCTCAAGTTTGAAACACGTTAAGGAAAATACCTCTCTATGTCACGTTTAGCCACACGATTTGGACAACTTAAATCTCAACAGCGTAAAGCTTTAGTTTCTTATGTCATGGCGGGTGATCCGCATCCAGAAGTCACAGTGCCTTTGCTGCATGAGATGGTGGAAGCGGGTGTCGACGTGATTGAGCTGGGACTTCCTTTCTCGGACCCGATGGCAGATGGGCCGGTGATTGCACTAGCTGCTGAACGTGCTCTGGCAGGTGGAACCAATACCCTGGATGCCCTGCACATGGTGAAAGAATTTCGCTTGAAAGATCGCGAAACACCAGTGGTACTGATGGGTTATCTGAATCCGGTTGAAGTGATTGGCTATGAAAAGTTTGTGGCTTATGCCTATGAATGTGGAGTAGATGGTGTACTGCTGGTGGACTTGCCACCAGAAGAAGCACAAGGTCTGGGTGAAGTACTGGAAAAATATGATATGGATCAGATTTTCCTGCTGGCACCAACTTCAACCGATGCACGTATTCAACACGTAGCGAAACAGGCCAGCGGCTTTATTTACTATGTGTCACTGAAGGGCGTGACCGGTGCAGCAACTTTAGATGTCTCTGAAGCCGCTGCACGCATTCAAAAGATTAAAGCTGTGACTGATGTTCCTGTAGGCGTAGGTTTCGGTATCAGTGATGCTGCATCTGCGAAAGCGATGGGTGTTGCTGCCGATGCAGTTATTGTGGGTAGTGCGTTTGTAAAGCAGTTTGCAACGCTCGCACCAGAACAAGCCGTTATTGCGACGGTGAATAAAGTCAAGGAGCTTCGAGCAGCGCTCGATGAGTTAGTATGAGTCAACAAGTGAAATCAGGCAAAATTCTGAGCCCATCGACCCCATGGACGGAGCGTACTGTTCCGGGCATTCAGGTACCCGATGAGCAAACGGCATATAAAGCGACATTTACCGAGCCTACGATTGAGTGTCCTGAATGTCATGCATTGGTGACCCGTACTGCCATGTCATTTAATGCCTATGTCTGTCCGCAATGTGATGAACATTTGCGTATGAAAGCCCGTGAACGTCTGAACTGGTTCTTTGATCAGGTACAAACAGAATTGGGTCAGGAATTTATAGCCAAAGATCCCCTGAAATTTGTCGATAGTAAAGCCTATCCAGACCGTATGGCTGAAGCGCAAAAGAAAACCGGTGAAACTGAAGCACTGGTGGTAATTCAGGGTTTGCTGAAAGGCGTACCGATGATTGCCTGTGCGTTTGAGTTCGACTTCATGGGCGGTTCTATGGGTACAGTGGTCGGTGACCGCTTTGTTCAGGCGGCAGAACGTGCGATTGAAACCCGTCAGCCCCTGATCTGTTTTGCTGCTTCGGGTGGTGCACGTATGCAGGAAGGCATGTTGTCCCTGATGCAAATGGCGCGCACTTCGGCTGCGATCCAGCGTTTAAAAGAAGCAGGTCTGCCTTATGTCGTGGTACTGACTCATCCAGTGTACGGCGGTGTGACCGCATCATTGGCAATGCTGGGTGATGTACATATTGCTGAACCGAAAGCGATGATTGGCTTCGCCGGTAAACGTGTGATCGAACAAACCGTACGTGAGAAACTGGAAGAACCGTTCCAGCGCGCGGAATACTTGCTTGATCATGGGGTAATCGATCAGATTGTTCACCGTCATGCATTACGTGATACAGTTTATCGTATCGTTACGAAGTTGATGAATTTGCATTGAACACAGCACCCTTAGCAACAGATTCTTTAAACACATGGCTCGATTATTGGAGCCATGTTCACGTTACGGGTATTGATTTAGGTCTGGAACGGGTTATTCCGGTGGCTGAAAAGCTGGGAGTGACACGTCCAGAAGCCAAAGTGCTGACGGTGGCTGGAACCAATGGTAAGGGTTCAACCACCACTACACTAGCCGCGATCCTGAATGCACAAGGCTTCAAGATCGGGCTATATCAATCCCCCCACGTGTACCGTTTCAATGAACGTGTGAAATTACGCGGCATTGAAGTTGAAGATCAGTTGCTGATTGATGCTTTTGTTCAGGTCGATCAGGCTCGTCGCGAATGCGGTTTGAGCCTGTCTTTCTTTGAAGCCACGACACTGGCTGCTTTTGTGATTTTTAAAGATCAATGCTGTGATGTCTGGGTGCTGGAAGTTGGCTTAGGCGGCCGTCTGGATGTGGTCAATGTGGTCAATCCGGATGTGGCGGTGATTACCAATATTGGTCTGGATCATACTGACTGGCTTGGTGACACCATCGAGAAAATTGCTTTTGAAAAGGCCGGAATTATTCGCCCGGATATTCCCGTGGTATTTGGTGGACAGCAACAGATCCCGCAAGCCATTCTAAATAAAGCCCAAGAATGTAAAGCATCTTTGTATGCAATCAACCGTGATTATTTCTATAAAGCCTTTGAAGATGGCCAAAGCTGGGCTTTTGCTTCATCGGGTACGACCTTAAAACTCCCAACAGGTTCGCTGGCACTGGATAATATTTCTACCGCCGTGGCCGCCATTCTGCTGAGCGGATTAAACGTCAGCCAGCAGGCAATTGCACAAGGCATTCAAACGGCAAAATTGCCGGGACGGTTTGAAATCCGTCAAATCCAGAATAAAACCGTGATTTTTGATGCAGGACACAACCCGCATGGGGTCGAATTTCTACTGAAACAATTACGAGATTATTTAAATTACAATCAAAAATATAATGAAGTCATTTGTGTATTTTCAATGCTGGCAGATAAAGATATAAATTCTGTCGTCAAGTTATTGAAAGACACGGTGCAATTGTGGAAAATTGCACCATTATCCGTTCCACGTGCGGCAGAGGTCACAGTTTTGGCTGATGCTTTAAACGGTGAGGCGGTAGAACAATTTGACAATGTAAAATTAGCTTTTAAATCAGCACTGGATCAAACAGATAATAATCAGCTGATTTTGGTATGTGGATCATTTCATACCTTAGAAGCGGTATGGGAGTATTTGGAAGAATGTCAATGAATAACAAACAGCGCTGGATGGGCGGTGTTGTTTTACTCGGTGGTGGTGTTTTATTGGCAGCATTACTCCTGAAAGGCCAAGATGAAATCAATCAGGACCGTCAGCAAAATCCGGCACAGGCTGCGGAAGTTGAAAATAAAGAGACAGGCAATCATTCGCTCGGTTCTTTGACGGTCGATGTGGAAACAGAAAAGCGTTTACTTGAACAGCAACGTCGTGACCGGGAAAAATCGGTTGCAGAACAGGAGGCGCGTGCGGCCGAATTTTTAGCGATGCAACAGCAGGCTGAAGCAGATGCTGCGCGTAAAGCAGCTGAAGAATATGCTGCCCTGAATGCACACCGCCTGGGACAGCAAAGTTCCGATAATATTCCACCAGAACTGGTGGAAGATGAACAGGCCAAGCAGAAACGTCTGGCTGAAGAAAAAGCGGTGCAAGAAAAAAAGTTAGCCCAGCAGCAGCTGGTACAACAAAAAGCCAATAGTTCTACTGATGCAGCCAAGAAAGAAGCAGAGCGTAAAGCTGCTGAAAGTAAAGCCGCTGAAGAAAAACGCAAGTTAGAGCAACAGCAAAAAGCCGAAGCAGAACGTAAGGCGGCTGAAGCAAAACGTAAAACCGAGGAAGAGCGTAAAGCGGCTGAAAAGAAAGAAGCTGAACGTAAAGCTGCCGAGGAAAAACGTAAAGCTGACGAAAAACGTAAAGCTGAAGAAGCCAAGAAAAAGGCTACAGCCGAAGAAGCCAAGAAGAAAGCAGAAGCTGAGCAGGCGCGTAAGTTACTGGAAGGTGAAGAGGACAAGCAATGGATGGTACAGGTGGCACTGGCAGCGAATGAAGCCAATGCGGATGCTGTAGCAGCCAAACTGCGTGCCAAAGGTTATAAGGTCACCAAAAGCTCAACGTCTAAAGGTGTACGCATCATGGTGGGGCCGTCCAAAGACCGTGAGACTGCAGATGCACTTCGTAAGAAAATTGCGTCTGATGCCAGCCTGAATATGAAATCAGCTTGGGTGAATGACTGGGTGCCGCTGGATAAGCGTTAATTCTTTGTATTAATCAAAGTTTCTGTAGATGGATTCTTGAGTTGCTCGCGAATCCATTTTACATTTTCAGGCGTGAATAACTTTTCGATATTGCTCCAAATGGCATGAAAGCCATAACCGCCATGTTTCATTTCCTGTAGCGCCTGCTCAATCGGCCAATGTTCAAAAATAATTCGGTACATGGCGACACTTGCACCAGTGCGGTCTGAACCGTGATAACAATGCAGGAGCACCTTTTGGTGATTTTGTTGTGCTTGCTGAATCAGTAGCATAATTTTCAATAAATCTTCCCGATCAATTGCCCAGGTATGTATGGGTACATGATGTAGCTGAAAGTTTTCATTGCTCAAAACAAAGCTGTCTTGATCCCGTGAACGTAAATTAATAACCACATTGATTTGATGCTGCTTTAATAAAGGAATGAGTTCAGTTGAAGGCTGCTCACTACGATAAACAAAATTGCTGATTTGATGAAAATTATGATTCTGATGAATGGGCTGTCCCCAATGCTGAGGACGTTGAGGTTCAGGCAGGGCGGGCGTAGTCATGCAACCTGTGGTTAGGAGGTAGCCACTCATGAGAATTGGAAATATGCAGATTTTCATACAGAGCGTAGATGTTGTTTTTGTTATTTCAAGTTTAAAGTGAATACGAGATTTTGAATATAAAAAAGCCTATCCGAAGACAGGCTGTATCAACAAATCGAATCCGTGGCACGTCAATGTCGTATTCGATAAAGCATAAAATGTGGAAAATAGAGTTTCTCTTATCCTTTACTTAGCTTGTCTTTCGCAAAATTAAAAAGGAGTCCTTTTAATTTTGCTCAGGATGGGGCGTGAGGCGTAAATAAGGTTTAACCGCTGTATAACCTTTTGGAAAACGTTGCTTGATTTCTTCTTCATCTTTCAGTGAAGGGACAATCACCACATCATCGCCATGTTGCCAGTTCGCAGGCGTTGCCACTTTATGGCTATCGGTGAGTTGCAGTGAATCCACCACACGCAAGATTTCATGGAAATTACGACCCGTCGATGCAGGATAAGTAATAATCAAACGGACTTTTTTGTTGGGATCAATGATCACTAAAGAACGAACTGTTAGCGTTTCGCTGGCATTCGGATGAATAAAGTCATACAGCTCAGAAACTTTGCGATCCTGATCGGCAATGATCGGGAAATTCACCGTAGTGTTCTGCGTTTCATTGATGTCTTTAATCCAGCCATGATGTGACTCCACATTATCGACCGACAAGGCAATCGCTTTAACACCACGTTTTGCAAACTCATCTTTAAGTTTTGCGGTATAGCCAAGTTCAGTCGTACATACCGGTGTATAGTCGGCAGGGTGTGAAAATAAAATGCCCCAGCTATCGCCCAGAAAGTCATAAAAATTAATTAGGCCTTCACTGGATTGCTGTTCAAAATTCGGTGCGGTATCGCCTAAACGTAAACTCATCTTTTTAGCCTCAATTGGTCTTTTAATGTCGAGATACGATTTAATATGAACCAATTTTTTTATGATTAAAAATAGTGTTTTTTGCTTTCTTTATGAGTAAATTGCATAAGTGAGATATCCATCTATCCAGAAGCGCAAAAATCAGTCACTTAATTGACTATGTTGCACAGGGAAAATTTGCTACATTACTTTGCCTTAGATCTTAGGGCTAGAACTAAGGATCAGATTTTTTTAGCGGTTTTACAGCAAAACCCTTGTAGTTCAAATTTCTAGCACCATAATAACGACTAAGAACATATTCATTTGACAAGCAAGATTTAGAGAGTCTATTCATGTTGGCAAGTCTGATCGGAGGAATCTTCGGTACCAAAAATGAGCGCGAACTCAAACGCATGCGTAAAATCGTAGACAAGATTAATGTGCTCGAGCCGACGATATCTACCCTTAGCGATGCAGACTTATCTGCAAAAACTGAAGAATTCAAACAACGATATAATAAGGGTGAAACCCTCGATAAATTACTGCCTGAAGCATTTGCAGTCTGTCGTGAAGCGGCGAAGCGGGTGATGGGCATGCGTCATTATGACGTGCAGCTGATCGGTGGTATTACCTTGCACGAAGGCAAAATCGCAGAAATGCGTACCGGTGAAGGTAAAACCCTGATGGGTACTTTGGCCTGTTATCTGAATGCCATCAGTGGTCAGGGCGTGCATGTCATTACCGTAAACGATTACCTGGCGCAACGTGATGCCGAGTTAAACCGTCCATTATTCGAGTTTTTGGGTCTAAGCATCGGCATTATTTATTCCATGCAAAATCCGATGGAAAAAGCGCAAGCTTATCGTGCCGACATTACTTACGGTACCAATAACGAATTTGGCTTTGATTACCTGCGTGACAATATGGTGTTCTCGCTGGCTGAGAAAAAGCAGCGTGGTTTGACCTATGCCATTATCGATGAGGTCGATTCGATCCTGATTGATGAAGCACGTACCCCGTTGATTATTTCTGGTCAAAGTGAAGATTCTTCACAGCTTTATGCAGCCATCAATAATATTCCACCAAAATTACAGGCACAGAAAGAAGAGAAAGTGCCGGATGGCGGTCACTTCTGGATTGATGAGAAACAGCGTTCGGTTGAAATTACTGAAGTGGGTTTTGAAACCATTGAAAGTGAACTGATTGAAATGGGCTTGCTGGCTGAAGGAGAGAGCTTGTATTCAGCATCGAACCTGAACCTGTTGCATCATGTCACTGCAGCGATCCGTGCGCATTATCTCTATCAGCGTAATGTCCAATACATCATCAACGATGGTGAAGTGATTATTGTCGATGAAAATACCGGTCGTACCATGCCGGGACGTCGCTGGTCTGAAGGTTTGCATCAAGCCGTAGAAGCCAAAGAGGGTCTGGAAATCCAGCCGGAAAACCAGACTCTGGCAACCACAACCTTCCAGAACTATTTCCGTCTGTATAAAAAATTATCCGGTATGACCGGTACTGCTGATACTGAAGCAGCGGAAATGAAAGAAATTTATGGTCTGGATGTGGTGCTGATTCCGACCCACCGTCCAATGATTCGTCAAGACCATAACGATTTAATTTATTTAAATCGTGAAGGGAAATATAACGCGATTATTCAAGAAATTCAGCGTGTGCATGAAGCTGGTGTCGCACCAATTTTGATTGGTACAGCCACCATTGAAGCTTCTGAGATTCTGTCGGATAAGCTAAAAGCGGCAGGGATCCAGCATGAAGTACTGAATGCCAAACAGCACGAACGTGAAGCCGATATTATTGCGCAGGCCGGTGCGCCGCGTGCAGTGACGATTGCCACTAACATGGCCGGTCGTGGTACCGATATCCTGTTGGGTGGTAACTGGAAGGCGTTGCTGGCTAAAATTGAAAACCCGACTCCTGAAGATGAAACTCGTCTGAAAGCAGAATGGGATGTTAATCACCAGGCCGTGCTGGATTCAGGCGGTTTGCATATTATCGGTTCCGAGCGTCATGAATCACGCCGTATCGATAACCAGCTGCGTGGCCGTGCCGGTCGTCAGGGTGACCCGGGTGTATCACGTTTCTACCTGTCACTTGAAGATGACTTGATGCGTATTTTCGCCGGTGATCGCGTAGTCGGCATGATGCGTGCCATGGGCTTGCAGGAAGATGAAGCGATTGAGCACAAAATGGTGTCTCGCTCGATTGAAAATGCGCAGCGTAAAGTGGAAGCACGTAACTTCGATATTCGTAAGAACTTGCTGAAATACGATGACGTGAATAACGAACAGCGTAAGATCATTTATAGTCAGCGTGATGACATTTTGGCAGAAAATTCACTGCAGGATTATATTGAAGAAATGATCCGTGAAGTGATGCAGGGTGTGATCGCCAACTATATTCCACCTGAATCGATTCATGACCAGTGGGATATTGAAGGTCTGGAACTGGCGCTACGTGAAGATCTTTCGATGGATCTTCCTATCGGGCAATGGCTGGAACAGGACCGTCGTCTGGATGAAGAAGCTTTGGTGGTTCGTATTACCGATGAAGTGCTGAACCGCTACCGTTCGCGTCGTGAACAAATGGGTGGGGAATCTGCAGCATCGCTTGAACGTCACTTTATGCTGAATTCTCTGGACCGTCATTGGAAAGAGCATCTGGCGGCTATGGATTACTTGCGTCAGGGTATTCATTTACGTGGTTATGCGCAGAAGAATCCGGAGCAGGAATACAAAAAAGAAGCTTATAACCTGTTTGTGAACATGCTGGGTACGATCAAATCCGATGTCGTGACAGATCTGTCACGCATCCACGTACCGACCCCTGAAGAGCTGGCGGAAATGGAAGCACAGCAGCAGGCACAGGCTGAGGCAATGCGTTTGCAGTTATCTCATGAAGAGTTTGACGGCTTGTTGGCAGGCGACCATGAGGTGACGACCGAGCAAAATGCTCAGGCCAATCCGGTAGCACCAGTTTTTGAAGCACCGGCAAGTCGTAATGCACCTTGTCCATGTGGTTCAGGCCTGAAATACAAACAGTGTCATGGTAAGATCTAAACGCTATTAAAAATCAGAGCCCCATGGCTCTGATTTTTTATGTATGAAGATTTTTCAGAAATTGAATACTGTTTGCAGTCTTAGGAGTTAAATGCTATTTAATGGCTCATTCAACACCTCAAAGTGGAATAACCTGAATGAAAAAAGTATTAAAAACGCTCATAATTGCCGCTTTGGCAACGCCTGCCTTAAGTTTTGCACAAACTGCAGCGACCACAACAATTGATAAAGTTCAGCAAGCGGTGGGTACGACTACTGCTCAAGTACAACGTACCGATGCACAAGTGACTGTGGCAAGCCCACGTACCGGCATCCGTTATACCTTTGCCAATCAGAATCGTCCGATTGTGTTGCAGACCGCTGCGATTGCAGCTGCTAATGCGGCAAATGCAGACCGTATTGTTGCTACTAATCCTGCACTTTCTAGTGCAAGTCAACAACAAGCGAAACAGGCTTTACTAAGCGAATCTGGACAACTTGCACAAAATTAAAAATATCTTAATTTTAAAAACGTAGAAACCAGTCTTGATGACTGGTTTTTTATTGTGAAAACCCATAACAAATCTCAGGCTGGCTCAGGCTTTGGCTCGATTTTTTGTTGCAGATCAACTAAGCTGTATTTTTCTAAAACTTCAATATTGGACTTTAAAATGGCAGTTGGTGACGTATCTATGCCACAGATGCATGTGGTGAAAGGGGTTAAAATTGGTTCGGCTGAAGCCTATGTGCGCTATCAGAACCGACGTGACCTGGTGATATTTGAACTGGCTGCAGGCTCCAATGTTGCTGGGGTGTTTACCCAGAATGCCTTTTGTGCAGCACCTGTGCATGTATCCAAAGCACATTTGCAAGCGGGAAATCCACGTTACCTGGTAATCAATACCGGCAATGCCAATGCAGGAACAGGTCCTAGAGGCATGGCAAATGCAGAAGCCACCTGTGCCAAGTTAGCTGAACTTGCAGGCGTACAGGCTGCTGAAGTGTTGCCATTCTCGACTGGTGTGATTGGTGAGCAGCTTCCAATGGAGCGTTTGCTTACAGGTTTACAGCCTGCGCTGGATTCATTGCGTGATGATGCCTGGGGCGATGCAGCGACTGGAATCATGACCACAGATACCACTCCGAAAGGTGCGTCAGAACAGTTCGAGCTGGATGGTGTGACTTATACCATGACCGGTATTTCCAAAGGTGCAGGCATGATTCGCCCGAATATGGCGACCATGCTGGGCTATGTTGCGACGGATGCACCGATCAGCCGTGAACTGGTTCAACAGTTATTAACTGAAACAGTCAATGTATCGTTTAACCGTATTACAATTGATGGCGATACCTCAACTAATGACTCGTGTATTTTTATTGCCACAGGTCAGGCCGGTGGTGCTGAAATCACTTCGACTGAAGATCCACGTTATGCAGTGGTGCTAGACGTATTGACACGTACCATGAAACGCCTTGCGCAACTGATTGTACGTGATGGTGAAGGTGCGACTAAATTCATTACCGTGACTGTAGAAGGTGGTGGCAATACTCAAGAGTGCTGCGATATTGCCTATAGCATTGCGCATTCACCGCTGGTCAAAACCGCAATCTTTGCTTCTGACCCAAACTGGGGCCGTATTCTGGCAGCGATTGGTTATGCCGGTGTGCCAAATTTAGACGTTGCAAAAATTCAGGTTTGGTTAGATGATGTACAAATCTGCAAAGATGGTGGTGCGGCAGCAGACTATACTGAAGCAGCCGGTGCACGTGTGATGGCCCAGGCTGAAATGACGATTCGTGTTGATCTTGGACGAGGTCAGGCAAAAGATACGGTTTATACCTGTGACCTGTCGTATGACTACGTAAAAATCAATGCAGATTATCGCTCATAATTCAGATTGTTTATAAAGCCTCCGTTGTGGGGCTTTTTTTATACTTAATGATTTTTAATGACTGGTCAAAAATAGCATTTCGCCAGAGATGACCGGGATGTAGGGTGAAAGGTTCATTGAATAGTGAACCATGAGGGTAGAGTAAGAGTTGTTATGAATGATGCGACCAAATTAATAGCCAATGAAGCTAAATCGATTGTGCAGGCGCATTTAGATCGTTTAGGTGTTCCACAAGAACATCAAATGAGCCAGCAGGAAAAATTGGACAAATTTGCACAGATCAAGGCAGAGCTGGAAAAACAGGATGCTGTTTTGGTGGCGCATTATTATTGTGATCCTGAAGTGCAAGAACTGGCTGAACTGACGGGGGGCTGTGTTTCCGATTCACTGGAAATGGCGCGTTTTGGTCGCGATCATCCAGCTTCAACGCTTGTGGTAGCTGGTGTGAAATTTATGGGCGAAACCTCTAAAATTCTTTCACCCAATAAAACCGTGCTGATGCCAACTTTGGAAGCGACCTGTTCACTGGACTTAGGTTGTCCTGTCGATGAGTTTACCGCTTTTTGCGATGCGCACCCGGATCATACCGTGGTGGTTTATGCCAACACGTCAGCGGCCGTGAAAGCCCGAGCCGATTGGGTCGTCACTTCAAGTTGTGCAGTGGAAATTATCGAACATCTGGACAGTCTGGGCGAAAAAATCATCTGGGCACCAGATCAGCATCTGGGTCGTTATATCCAGAAAAAAACCGGTGCAGAGATGTTGCTCTGGGATGGCGCCTGTATCGTGCATGAAGAATTCCGTTCACGCGGTATTGCCAATATGAAAGAGCTCTATCCAGATGCGGCAGTTCTGGTACATCCCGAATCACCGATGTCTGTGGTCGAGATTGCCGATGCGGTGGGTAGTACCTCACAATTAATTAAAGCAGCACAAACTTTGCCAAATCAGCGTTTAATCGTAGCTACTGATCGCGGTATTTTTTATAAAATGCAGCAGGCAGTGCCGGATAAAATTCTGATTGAAGCACCAACCGCAGGAGAGGGGGCAACTTGTCGTTCTTGTGCGCATTGTCCTTGGATGGCCATGAACGAGCTGGATGGTATCTTGCATGTGTTACAGCATAAAGATCAGGAAGTGCATGTCGATCCGGTACTTGCTGAACGAGCTAAACTGCCTCTAGATCGCATGCTGAACTTTAGTGCCGGACTAAAACGTTAAAATTTGTATAAAAAATGTCTGAAGCGATTGATAAATAAACGCTTGAAGCGTTTTTTCGGTTTTTTTTAAATATAGGTGTTGACGTCTCCGGGCGTCGCGCCTAGAATGCACACCGTACCGAACGATGTTCGATACGAAAGCTGAGATGAATCGGAGCATAGCACAGCCTGGTAGTGCACCTGGTTTGGGACCAGGGGGTCGTAGGTTCGAATCCTACTGCTCCGACCAATTCTTCAAGGCAAATGATGTTTGCATCAGTAACGCGCTTGTAGCTCAGTTGGATAGAGCATCCGCCTTCTAAGCGGATGGTCACAGGTTCGAATCCTGTCAGGCGCGCCATTTGGTCGCTTGATGTTAAGAATCAAAATGATGGTGGATGTAGCTCAGTTGGTAGAGCCCTGGATTGTGATTCCAGTTGTCGCGGGTTCGAATCCCGTCATTCACCCCAACTTTTAAAGTTGAAATCGGAGCATAGCACAGCCTGGTAGTGCACCTGGTTTGGGACCAGGGGGTCGTAGGTTCGAATCCTACTGCTCCGACCATCTCCTTCAAGATGGTCGAGATAAAAGATACCGCGTTAAGCGGTTTTTTTATGCCTGAAATTCAATGTGAATAAAAAATATACAATTCTTATCGGTGGCTATCATGATGAATGCTCGAATTCCTATTAAATTATTTTTCATCTAATAAAACTGTGCATTGAAGATTGCTTTCTTCTCGCATTGCTTCACTCTTAATTTTAATCATTCAACAATTTAACCAGAGTTTATCTATAGAGTGATTATCTTGTTGAATGGAATTTTAATGGATGGATGAGGATTATATTTTTAAAATGGGTAAGGGATTCCATAGTAAATCTATTTTATTAACTCATCTGTTGTGTTTGATCTGAAATAAAGACAATAAAAAATTTTTAGATAGATATAGCAATTAAATTAACTAGAAATATCCTTTGATAAGTAAATAAACTACTTTAAAACATCAGTAATTGAAAAAATTTTGAGTGAAAAATAGAAAAACCTATAATTTTTGTAGAATAAATAAACAATCGTGATGATTTTGCTGAATTATTTAAAAATAGGGGTTGTATTGGGTTGGGAATCCTGTAGAATGCACATCCATCGGCGGTGATGAAGATTAAAACTTCTGATAAAACAGTGACTTAGTTAAGATTGATTGGGTTGGGTTTTAGAAAGAAATTTTAAAAATAGTTT
>NZ_JBQGUZ010000016.1:0-76076 GCF_052078135.1 Acinetobacter lwoffii | reverse complement strand
TTTGATCTAACATTGCTAACGTCTCCAAAGGAGTAAATGTTTATTTGATAACAGGATATTAAATGAATTGAATAAATAGGTAAAACAGTTTGTTTTTATTTTATTGATCGGTATTTTAGATTATTAATCCAGTTATAGACTTTATGCTGCCTTGTTTTTATTTTTGGGCTATATAGAGCAAGTTGAATAGGTTGTCTTAAAAATAGCGTTGAAATTCCATCAAAAAATGCTCCCTATTCAGGTAATGCCAGGCCAGTCAGTTAAGCAATTGACTGGCATTTTTTTTAAATTCAAGATTATATTTGATAGGTAGCAAAGTCATCCGCAACTGTTTGAGGCAGGACTACATTAAAAAATGATTGTTTTTGCGACAAATTTACTAAGGGATAGTGGCTGACGAGTTTTGCGGATGACAAATGCTTTTGGTTACTTTGGGCGAAACCAAAGTAACAAGTGATATTGCAAGTATTTGATTTAAAAAGTTAAGACTCTTTCATAAACGACTGAAAAGCTAAAGAGTCTATTTCTAAATTCCTTAACTGATCAGCATTACCCTATTCAGGAGCATTTTGGGAAATTAATGAATCCGCTGTTCGATACGCAGAGAACGACCCTTGATTGAGTTGGCCAAGAAAAACAAGATTAGGCTAAGTAGTGCCGATAAAATAGCAACACCAATAATAACCAGATTCGTGATCTGACTTAACTGATCCGCCTGTTGTACCTGCGTATTTACACTCTTGGCGACTGGTGTCATGGCTTGACCATAGACCTGTTGCTGCATGGTCCAAATTTGTTCAGGCTTGAAACCATATTGTACAAATTTAGGATCCTGTTTTTCTGCTTCAACCAAATTTAAAACATAAGGTTTTGCGGCAGATAAATCTTGAGGCTTATGCAGCAATGCCGTTTGCGCCAGTAAATAAGATTTCACCGGTGCTGCAATCTCTGAATCAGCCAGATAACGGGCGATTTCACTGTCATTGATATTGCTGTCGTAATACACTACTTGCTGATAAGCATCATCCCGATCATTACGTAGATCATGCTGCAAGTAAGTCAATCCTGACCAAATTACGATAAAAGCAATCAGCCAGGCGACAAATTTCAACACAAAAGACTGAAAGCGCACATAAAAGAAACGCAACTTTTTCAGTAAGCCAATCACAAAAAATGCACCGATGAAAGAGGCAAAAATTTTAATAATCAGCCAGCCAAACCAGCTCAGCAAACTAAAAAAATAATCTGGACTATCACCAATGCTGGCCAGTGTGGCATCTACACTGACCGGCAAATGCAATTGCTGTACTTGGGTACTTAGGCCAAAAAAACCATAGACCAGTTCCTGCTGGAAAAATAGACTGATCAGTGAGGCTATAAATACGGTAGAGGTGGTCAAACCCAATAGCATCAAATTGCGTTGACGTTTCTTGAGTGCAACTACCCCCTGCTTGATGTCCTGAGGCTTAACGGCGTATTCATCTAAGGGCGGCAATCTCTACTCCTTCTTTCAGATTTTGGCCCTACCTGATTTAGTTGGGCTTGGATCCACTGGTACTTGATTCAATCACCAAATGATTCAGATTATCCTGCAGAGCTTTTAAACGCACGGTTGCTTCTGTGCGTTTTTGTACACCTTCTTTCTGAATCTGAATCACATCGTTTACAGTTTTAATGAGGGTGTTTTGCACATGTTCAAGCGTTTCGATGTCAATCACCGAGCGTTGATTGGCTTTAGCCGTATCGACCGAGTTCTGATGTAACAGGTCAGCATTACGGCGTAGCAGCTCATTGGTGGCATCATCAATAGTATTGGCCAGCTGTACACTGTTCTTCTGTTCATTCAACGAAATCGCCAGACTGATCTGATTTTTCCACGCCGGTAAAGTAATGTTTTTGATCGCATAGAACTTGTCAACCAGCATCAGGTTATTCGACTGGATAATCCGGATCATTGGCAAGGTCTGCATCGCAGATTGCTGCAGTACCTGTAAATCACTGACACGTTTTTCCAGATTATTGGCCAGATGGTTCAGGTCATAAATTTTCTGGGTGGTGCTCTGATCTTGCGGCAAGGCGGTTAAAGCGGAAATTTCCTGTTGCAGCTCCTGTTCGCGTAAACGTCCTGCGGCGATATGTACCCCGAGCTGTTTATATTCATCCTGTACCCCGTCAAACATTTTATCCAGGGTATCAACACGTGCTTTCAAACCGGATTGCGAGGTTTCAATCTCTTTCACCAGTACATCTAGCTGCTCTTTAGTGGTATTGAAATGCGCATCAAAGTTATCTTTCGCACCTTTGAATTTGCTAATGATATTGCCAAAAAAACCCGAACTTTTCTTTTTATTGAGAATACTGCTGGTATTCAGCTGCTGAGCCACCTGTACCACCTGATTCAGCTTCTGTCCTGTCGCATCCAGATCTCTATTTTGCACCAGATTCAGTAATTCATCGGTATAGGTCGAAGTTTTGGTCGCAATATTTTTGCCATATTCAGCCACACTGTTATGACTCATGTTGTGCAACTCTTTACGTGCAGCCAGCACCTCCTGAAAGTCAGCAGGCTGCAAGCCCAGTTCTTTCAGGTCCATTTGCTGGAATTTTTGTTCGACCAGTTCATTCGAGCTTTCAACAGGTAAATTTACTAAATCAGACTTGGTCATAGTTCACCTTATATTGTTATGTTTTCGAGGGTTTCTCGAGGGATTTTTTTAACGTTTTAATCAGACTCTCACGGCTATTATCAAGTTTTTCCAGATCACTTGTCGAGTGTTTCGTCTGGCTTTGTTTGACATGATATTGCCAGGCCGGAATCAAGACCTGCTGTGCTTCCTTAAAGCGATCCAGCAGGCTAAAGGAAAGCTGCTGCGAAAGCTGCATCTGGGTAATGGCGATGTCATTACTGCTTTGCAAGGTACGTAAGGTATTAATTTTCTTGGAGAGGCGTTCTGAAAAATTATCCAAGGGATGCTGGTTTTTGACGAATAGCGGATATTCAGACAGAAACTCGTCTGCTGCGACAATGTGCTTGGCCATCTGTTCGCGCAACCCCAAAAGCTGCTGAAAACGTGACTGCGATTTCTGAATTTCAATCTGCAATTTACGGCTTAAGTGATCGGCCTGATCCAGCAAACGGTCCAGCCGTTGATAATATTCCATCTGACTTGAGCCATAATCCAGATCGATGCCCAGCCATTTCTGTAGAGCATTAAATTTACGTTTTTTCAGATATTTTTTAGATTCTGCCAAGGCATGAATCAATTGCTCAATGGTCTGGCTTAACTGTTGGGTCAAGTGCGGATCTACACCATTCAGTAGAACGGACTGTGCCTGAATCAGAGCATCTGCATAATGATTCAGCCCATATTGATTATCCAGTACAGGCACAAGCTCATTACGCTTAATCGCCAGAATTTCCTCACGATCAAGCATCATGTCAGTCAAGGCAGGTAGAGCTTCAAAGCGCGACATGGTTGAGGCGATATCCTTTAAAAAAGTGAAACAAAGAAGTCTAGAACATCTTCGAATGTAGCAAAAAAACAGACCGCGTTGTGTATATTTATCCAGAAATTCGTTACATCACTTTAACTAAATCCATGTTTTATCTTTATTTTAATTATGATTTTGGCAATACGATTCAATTGCAGAGATAAATGACTACATTGCATTTTGAGAATTATTTAACTTTAAGCATTTAGAACTTTAAAATGTATTCAATCTGATCTAAATGCTTACAACATCAGGTTTTACTTAAAATCCATATACAAAAAAAGCCATATTGCTATGGCTTTCAAGGATGATCCAACGCTGGCTTAAAGATAATCCCCTTCGCTCTCCGGCTGAAACAGCACTTTTTCAATGGTCACTTTCATGGTATTACCATCCGGTTGTGGCCATTCAATGGTTTGACCTTCTGCTAAGCCCAAAATGGCTGCACCTATCGGTGCGATGACATTGACCTGCCCCTTTTCACCTTTAAATTCGTGTGGGTAAACCAGTGTCACCTCAACAGCTTCCGTAGAAGGTGCAATGGTCAACAACACACGGGAATGCATGGTCACGATATTGCTTGCGATCGCTTGCGGCTCGACCACTTCGGCACGTGCCAATTCATCCTCTAAGCGGATCATGGTTTCGCTCAGCTTGCTCTGATTCTCCAGCATCGTTTCCAGACGATGTAAATCTTGCTCAGATAAAATAATGTTGGGTTTAGTCATCCTTATTACCTTGTTTAATGCATAAATGAAAAATTAATCAATCAACCGCCAGCAGCATTTTTAAATACAGGATTTACCCATATTCAAATGATACCGATCCATATAACGTTTAAATAAAAAGAATGATGTCATTCACGGCGCTTATATCAGCACCACCTTACAGTAACATGGGATTCACTCAAGCGCTTCATCTACCATGATCTTCAGCTCAATAACCTATTATTTTTAAAGTGTCAGGTTCTGAAAATAATTCCTGTAAATAATTTCAAGCAAAGCATGCAACGAATGCATTCATTCTTTTAAAGCATTTAAAAATACAAATAGTTGATAAAAGACTTTAAGCCAGATTGAGAAAAACTCAATATGATTTTATTGATGACTCAATCTCTTACGGCATGGAAATTGATCTATATAAGCCCGATCAAGTCTAAACATCTTTTACATCGTTATTTTTACAGCTATAAAAAAAGCTCCCGGTTGGGAGCTCCTTTCCGTTTATAAGCGATTATGCATAAACTGGGAATTTAGCACATACCGCTGCAACTTTCTCTTTCACCGCGTTGATAACAGCTTCATCGCCTTTAGCATCTAGGATGTCAGCGATCCAGCCTGCAAGTTCACGCACTTCAGCTTCGCCAAAACCGCGAGTTGTTACTGCAGGTGTACCGATACGGATACCTGAAGTGACGAACGGAGAGCGTGGATCGTTTGGTACAGAGTTTTTGTTCACAGTAATGTGAGCAGCACCTAACCAAGCGTCAGCTTCTTTACCTGTGATGTCTTGTTTGATTAAAGACAACAAGAACAAGTGGTTTTCAGTACCACCAGAAACTACGTCATAACCACGAGCGATTAATACTTCAGCCATTGCTTTCGCATTCACAACTACTTGTTGCTGATAAGCTTTGTATTCAGGTGCCATTGCTTCTTTGAAGCAGATTGCTTTCGCAGCAATCGCGTGAACCAAAGGACCACCCTGGTTGCCTGGGAATACAGCCGATTGAAGTTTCTTCTCGATTTCTTCGTTTGCTTTCGCAAGGATCAGACCTGAACGTGGACCACGAAGTGTTTTGTGAGTCGTAGTCGTAGTAACGTCAGCGATTTGCACCGGGCTTGGGTAAACGCCAGCGGCAACCAGACCTGCAACGTGAGCCATATCAACAAATAGGTAAGCGCCAACTTTGTCCGCGATGTCACGGAAACGCTGCCAGTCAACGATTTGGCTGTATGCAGAGAAACCAGCAACGATCATGCGTGGCTTGTGCTCAAGCGCCAAACGCTCAACTTCTTCGTAATCGATCTCGCCAGTTTCAGGGTTTAAACCGTACTGAATCGCATTATATGTTTTACCAGAGAAACTTACTTTTGCACCGTGCGTCAAGTGACCACCGTGAGCAAGGCTCATACCCAGAACTGTATCGCCCGGGTTCAGAAGCGCTAAGTAAACTGCTGAGTTTGCTTGTGAACCAGCATGTGGCTGAACGTTAGCATAATCAGCACCAAAGAGTTCTTTAGCACGGTCAATCGCCAATTGTTCGATAACGTCTACATACTCGCAACCGCCATAGTAGCGTTTACCTGGGTAGCCTTCCGCATATTTGTTAGTAAGTTTTGAACCTTGAGCTTCCATAACTGCTGGTGAGCAGTAGTTTTCAGAAGCGATTAGCTCAATATGAGCTTCTTGGCGAGCATCTTCATTCGAGATTGCTTGAGCTAATTCTGGATCAAATTCAGCGATAGAGATATTGGCAAACATTAGCGAGGTCCTATTGATTTAGGGCTTTTAAGCCGTGCTAAGATTGGCGCGTATTGTAGCATGAAGTTTTAAATTTTCGATCATGAACTTTATTCAGTTTGCAATAAAAATGGCTCATATCTAAAAAAACATGAGCCATTCAGATAAAAATAAGTTATTGAATTGGCATTAGAGATTTTACATCTGAAATAATATTAGGAATATTCAGTGCATAGACGCTACCATGATCCCATTTAGTCGCATTTGACTCATCCGTAATATAACGTACTGAAGTTTGTTTCTGATTGGCGAGTGCAACCAAAACATCTGTTGCTGCTTTGGGAACGGTACTATCTGCTGAACCCTGATAAATAATCACTGGCGTAGAAACTTTAACAAGTAAAGGCTGAGAATCTTTTTCTAAGAAGCTCTTTACGACTGGAATACTCATAAAGTTAGTTTGAGTACGAGGATAATTATTTACTGAGTTATTATTTGATTGTGCATAAGCATACATTGCAGTACCAAATTTCTGGCCTAATACATCATAGCAATCAGTTTCTGCATTTTTCGCGATTTCGTCGGTTGGTGTTTTAAAAATCTGACTATATTGCAAATTTGGGTTCGGGTTACGCAAACCGGCAACAATCAATGCAGTAAAGGTATCTAAAGATGCTAAAGTTCCAATTTTTTTATCCAGATTTGTTTCTTGTCCCGCCTGTTGTTCACCTCCTGTCAAAATCAGATTGAAATTTGAAGCCGGTGCTAAAGCTACCGTACCTTTATAGGTCATCTTAGAAGCACGTGCTGCATATTGCGCAGCACCTAAAGCTGCCTGGCCACCTTGAGAATGCCCTACTGCAACCCATTGATTGGACGCTTGTGAACCTAAATAATTTCGTGCAGCCACAACTGCATCAGTAATAGAATAAGCTTCACTTTTCAGATTCAAGAAAGGATGAAGTTCTTTTCCACTTGGCTCTCCTAAACCTTCATAGTCAGGTGCCACTACAATATAGCCAGCTTGGAGAAACCCGCCAATCATGGCTTTGATATAATCATTCAGCGCTTTTCGACTCGGCGCACACTGATCAGCTACACCGGTAGTTCCATGTGCCCATGCCACAATTGGCCAGCCTGTAGCTGGAGGCGTTCCCTCGGGTGTGAAAACTAATGCAGTAGCTTGTGTTTCCTTACCATTAATTCCTAACATCTTATAAGTCATGATCACACTTTCGTCAGCGATCCCGGAGAAATCCGTTTGAGTATAGGCTACAGGTGTTGCCACGACTGGATTATCGATATTATTTACTGGAACAGCAGGTTTGGACTCGTAAAAACGATCATTATCACTATCATCGTTACAAGCAGTTAAGGCTACACTTAATGTGAGAAGAGCACAGGTCAATACTTGACGTTTCATCGATCTTATCCTTATCTTATTTATTATCATCTCTAATGAGTTTTTCTGGTTTTATCTTTAACAAACGATAAAACTACATGTAATTTCCCAATTTATCTAAACAATATCAAGAAAAGAATGCGTTATTTTTTCTATTAAATTCGCGCCAGTTTAGATTTATTATGAAATCAGCCAACTTAAGAATAGAGAATTTCCTATTCCCAGAACTATCAAATAGTCGTCATACGTTAAAAAGCCTGCAATTAATACAGAAATAAAGCAATTCAATTGTCAGTTGCAAAATAATAATGTTAGATTTTACTCTCCTCTCTTTTCAGGCACATTTCCGACATGCAGGCCATTATTCTTGATACCGAAACGCATACTTTAAATGGCCAACCCATCGAAATTGCTTATGCGCCTGTCGAAATTGTAGAGCATAAAATCAGTCTGGATAAAAGCCGCCTGTTTGATCAGCTCTACTCATGTGACGAAGCTATTTCTTTTGCTGCCATGGCCGTGCATCATATTCTGGAATCGGATCTGGAAGGTCAGCCGCATTACAGTACCTTTCGCCTGCCTGATGAAACCGTCTACATGATCGGCCATAATATTGATTATGACGTCCGTGCCATCGAAAAATGTGGCGTAGATACTTCAAAAATCAAGGCGATTTGTACACTGGCTTTAGCACGTCGGGTCTGGCCAGATGCGGAAGCACACAATATTTCTGCCCTGATTTATATGATCACCAAAGGCAGCGAAAGAGCGCGTGAAATGATCCGTAAAGCGCATCGTGCCGATATGGATATTATTTTAACTGCCAATATTTTGATGCATATTGTGCATCATTTAAAAATCAACAGTATGCAGGAATTATTCGACGCTTCTGAAGATGCCCGAATTCCACGTACGATTAATTTTGGCAAACATCGCGGTACTGCCATCGCCAAACTTCCTACTGACTATGTGCAATGGCTATTGCGTCAGGATGAACTGGATCCTTATTTACGTAAGGCCCTTGAAAATACGGCGATCACGACATTATAGGTCTTATCAAAATAAACCTCAGTATTTTAATAAATACTTCATATTAATGTAATTTTCACAGACTATGCTCTAGATGAATTTTAGCAACAATCTATTCAGCTATGATGCATTTTTATAAAACTCAACGTGGGATCGAGGTGCTACAGGATCGCTCCATCCCACTGACCGCACGCCAACGCCGCTTACTGGTTCTGATCGGCAGCCAGGATTTCAACTTATTAAATGATGGCTTAAAACAACAGCTTGCTCCTGCCGAACTCTTAGATCAGCTTTATGCCATGGATTTAATTATTCCAGCTGAAACGGGCGAGGTAGCCATCAGTCAAAAGCAGGCTGATGCAAGAACAGATACAAAAGTTGACCTGGCACACTCCGAGATTCACCGATCGTTGGACTCATCGATAGCAGCAGCTTCTGCGACAAAAGAACTCCATCCTGAGATGGAATCCATTAAAGTAGCGCAGGACATTCCATCTGCTGAAACGGATTCAAGCCATGCAAAAAAGCTGCCTGAACTGCAACCTATGTCTTTTGAAGACCTTAAATATATGATGATGGAAAGCTTACAAAAATATTGTGGCTTGATGGCCAAGCAGCAAATTCATCAGATTTTACAGGCGCCGGATACGCGCAGTTTAAAACTGTGCCAAATGCAATGGATCACGTCCCTTCAGGAAAGCCGTATTGCTCCCCAAGAATTGAATCACATTCTGAAGCAGATCAATTTTGCTTTAGATCAATTGCAGTAAAATGAAGCGCCTGAATAAGAACATCTTAGTCTTTTAAACTCTTAAATAAGTGAGTTTAATAATGAGGCAGCTTTAATTATTCAAGATAACTAATTGGTTATTTGATATATTTATATTTAAGCAAAATTTAAAGCTCGAAATATCCGACTTAAGCGTGATAGAAAAAGAATTACAATCCCGCCATATAGGTGAGCATAGACATCCGATTGGATCATGTATATGTCACATTATTTAGAATTCGATGCGTTCGATAATCCCATGCAACTGAGTAAAATTGGCAACTGGGTGATCACCTTTTTAAGTCCGGTTGAAGAACTGCAATTTGTGCAACTGGCGATTACCTATGTGCTTCCCCGCCAGATCAGTGACAGCTTGCAACCGCGCCGTGTGTTGATTCAAAAAAGTCCCATTGAGCATCATTGGCTGATCCAGGCCATTGAATGTTTTGACAGCACGACTCGTCAGGAAATTTCTTTAAGCCCTGAGCATACAATCGCACAGCAAACTTTAGCGCAGATTTTGCAAAAATTTGAAAAATATGATGTGGATGTACAGCTTAAACAGATTTAAATACTTGCTCACTCTAGCGAACTTTTTTATTGGTATGGGGAATTTCTTCGGCCAATCAAGGCTCACTACCACGTTGTCTTCTCTTAGAGATTGAATCAGCTTCTGATTATAGCTGCATACATTAGTATCCAAGCTGGCAAATACCAGAGTATAAAAAACTCACCTAAATGGTGAGTTTTTTAACTGCTGAATCGGTGATTTCGGATAAATAAGTTCAATTTTTTTCTACCTATCTGAAGTTCACTGATTAAATTATTCGACAACGCGATAAATATTTGAAGATTTTTGGCTTTCAAATAATAGCTCAATACTCGGCAGAATCGTTTCACCATCCACCACAATATGTTCAATTTTTTTGACCAACTCAGCTGCATGATGAATGTTGTGCTCTGCAAAGGAACGCAGCATCGCTTTCGCTTCAGTCACTTGGCTAAATTGATCTTTCACCTTGATATCAATCATCTTTGACATTTTTCCTTCCTCTCTCATTATCCAATTTGCAGTTTTTTATACCATAATTAGCCAAGCGATTAATCTTCAAGATGTTAACGAATTTGGCAATGTAAACTTTTTTATCTGGAGGGATTATAATAAAAAGAATATTAAACTGAATGAATTGCGCAGACATTAAAAAAGCTCGCATTTCTGCGAGCTCTGTGTTGGATGGCTAGTGCTAGATTTATTGTCTGGTGATGAACATCAAACTCAACTAACTGTCATTGATCCGTCCAACTTATCGGTAGCGTCTTATTGGTTTTACGACCTACCATGAGTTCAATATAACAGTATTTTTTTAGCCAACAATACTCTTTTACACTTCTAAAAGAAGACTTATACAAGATTCCAATTGTCATTTTTTTAAAGCAGATTAGAATATTTCTGGCTTGTCTTACGAAGAATTTTGCATTCATATCATCTTTATCTAATTTATTGATTTCTAGAAAAATACCTTATTAAGCATACAACTTCCCGTTGCATAGACGGCTCAATACTCTCGTTCATAATCTCAATAAGCGCTTTAAAATTTAAGTTGGAATATGATTTTTTATAAATAAAAAATACTTCCGGAAAAGGACGCAATATTCAAAGAAACTGCTGTCATGAATCGATACGACTAATTTTAAAATGATTATTTTTCAAAAAATGGCGACAATTTAACCTCCCATCAATGTCAATTAACCATATTTTTGTCTGATTATTTAATAACTTACATGAGGAAATCAAAATTATTCAATTGATTTTCTGAACGTTAAATACCATATTTTTATTTGCAGCATAGTAAAATATTCAGAACCTTACTCAGCTTTTCAAATCCACCCTATTTACAGCCAAGCAATCTATAAATTCTAAATTTGATCGAAATAAAAGCTCCCACTTAATGGAAATTTAATTTTATATCAACCTTAAACATTGAATATAAATGCAATACAATGCTCATAAATACATCGAGGTATATCTAATTTTTTATGTCAGCTAATAATTTTAGGAAACACCTTGATCTCAATTTAAGGCAGTTAATACTTTTATTGGCTATTTTTAGTGTGTCTAGCCTTTTTATTATTTCTCTCATTATTAGCTATCAGATCGTAAAAAATCAGTTAATCGACAATTCTCTTGCCTTAAACTCTGATCATGCACATAAAATTGCATTAAGCACAGACAACCATTTTAGAAATATGCTTCTTGAGCTGGACTATAGTGCCAAGATATTAGGTCAAGACTTTAATAACAATGAGCTAAGAGAAGCCGAGGTCAATAAATTAAAATATCAGTCTGAACACTATAACAGTGTTGTGATCAGTGACACCCAAGGCAGACTGATAAACTTTTCCCCTAATATTCTGCATATTGATAAAAGCAAAATACAACATACTCAAGGGATTATTGACTCTCTTCATAAAAAATCGACTTATATATCTTCGCCCTATTTTTCTGTGCAAAAAAATATGATTGTGTTTATTTCTCAACCTATTTTTGACAAGTCAAATCACTATCAGGGCTTCATCGGTTCAGCGATTTATTTAAAAGAAAAAAATGTAATTAATCAGCTTCTAACCACTTATAAAAATTATAAGAATAGTTATATGTATGTGATTAACAATGAAAATAAAATTATTTTCCATCCCGATCGTGAAAGAATCGGTCAATTGGCCAGCAATAATACTGGTCTGGAATATATGCATGCGCATAAAAATGGTCAAATTCGTTTAATCAATAGCCAGGGCACTGATAATCTGGCGGGTTTTTCTCATATTCCGACTTCAAACTGGATCGTGGTTTCCCAACAACCCACCCATGATTTACTTAAACAGGCAAATTCTATCCTTTATAAATTAGCCGCAGGATTCTTTTTATTTTATCTGCTTGTTTTTTATATTGTATGGCGACTGTCTGACTCTATCTCGGCCCCGTTGAATCAACTGGCAGATATGGCGAGTCTGCTAAATCAGGCAGAAATCGGTTCAAAAATTAAGAATATCCAGCCTTGGTACTATGAGGTCACAAAATTCAAGTTAGCCCTACTGCTCAGTGTTCGCAAATTTTCACAACAAATGAGCAAGATGGATCATCATATTAATACGGATCCTTTAACCGGCTTGATGAATCGTCGTGGTTTAAATTACGTCATGACTCAAAACATGAAAATGAACATCCCGTTTTCAGTACTTCTGATGGATGTGGATCACTTTAAAAACGTGAATGACAATTATGGTCATGATCAAGGTGATGTTGTCTTAAAGCATATTGCCAAGACGATGCAGCAAAAATTTCGTAAAGATGATATTTGCTGCCGTTATGGCGGTGAAGAATTTATCATTATTATACCGAACAGCAATCTTACTGAAGTTTATGAAAGTGCAGAAAGGTTCAGAAAAGAGATTGCATGTAAAGAAATTCACAACATAGGTTTCATCAGCATTTCGATTGGTATTGCTTCTTGGCCAGACAGTTCTAAAAATATTCTAGACGTTTTGAAAATTGCCGATAACAATCTTTATCGGGCGAAAGATGATGGCCGCAACTGTGTGCGATACTAATTTGATTTATTTTTCAGTTTTATAGTTTAAATAAATGGTGCGCTCAGCGGGACTCGAACCCACGCCACAGGCTTCGGAGACCTGTACTCTATCCAGTTGAGCTATGAGCGCATCTTTTTTGGATCGCGCACATCATAACAAAAAAAAGCATAAGGTAAAGCAACTATCTCTAACTTCATCATTTTTATGCTTAAGCTTTATACAATGTTCCAAAACAGCAACACAGAATTGCATGTGAATCACTTGGCTTATTTTGCGAGATCACTCACAATATCTCAACTTTTCACCATTTGAGATATTCATGACTGATGCACTGATCTTAAGGGATGTGTCAAAGACCTATCGCAATGGCTTTCAGGCATTGAAAGGGATTAACTTAAATGTACCAGAAGGTGAATTTTATGCGCTATTGGGGCCTAATGGCGCAGGAAAATCTACTACCATCGGTATTATCAGCTCATTAACAAAAAAAACCTCCGGTACAGTCGAAATTTTTGGTCATAATCTGGATACCCACCCTTCCCAGGCCAAACAGTGCCTAGGTGTAGTACCTCAGGAATTCAACTTTGCCCAGTTTGAAAAAACCTTTGATATTTTGGTGACTCAGGCAGGCTATTACGGCATTCCTAAAAAAATTGCACAGGAACGGGCGGAGCTTTATCTGACCAAACTGGGTTTATGGGAAAAGCGTGCCACTCAGGCCCGCATGTTATCGGGCGGGATGAAACGTCGCCTGATGATCGCGCGTGCCATGATGCACGAACCGAAACTGCTGATTCTGGATGAACCGACGGCTGGTGTTGATATCGAGTTGCGTCGTTCGATGTGGGAATTTTTGAACGAGATGAATGAAAAAGGCACTTCCATCATTCTGACCACACATTATCTAGAAGAAGCAGAAATGCTGTGTCGCCGTATTGCGATTATTGATCGCGGTGTGATTAAAGAAGACACCACCATGAAAAGCTTCCTGAGTCAGCTCAATGAAGAATCGTTTATTTTTGATCTGGCCGAACCGATTGAACCTTTGCATCTGGATATCATCGGCGTGCGTTTTAACCTGATCGATCCGATGACTTTAGAAATCACCATGGACAAGGCACATACCATGAATGATCTGTTCCAATTGCTGGAATCACAAAATATTCAGGTACGCAGTATGCGCAATAAATCCAATCGTCTGGAAGAACTTTTTGTGAAAATGGTCGAGAAAAATCTGGATGGAGCTGCGCAATGAACATTAATCAACTCAGCGTAGCTTTATATACCATTATCTATAAAGAAGTGCGTCGCTTTATGCGCATCTGGCCACAGACCCTGTTGCCACCTGCAATCACCATGAGCCTGTACTTTGTGATCTTCGGTAATCTGGTCGGTTCACGCATTGGAGAAATGGGCGGCTATAGTTATATGGAGTTCATTGTGCCCGGTCTGATTATGATGGCCGTGATCACCAACAGCTATGCCAACGTCTCGTCTAGTTTCTTCAGCTCAAAATTCCAGAAAAGCATTGAAGAACTGATCATGAGTCCTGTACCGATGCATGCCATTTTATGGGGGCATGTATTGGGCGGTGTGATTCGTGGGATACTGGTGGCAATCATTGTCAGTGCCGTGAGCTTATTTTTTGCCGATTTATACATCACTAACTGGTTTGTGACTATATATACAGTCTTGATTACTTCCCTGCTGTTTTCCTTGGGTGGTTTTATCAATGCCGTCTATGCCAAATCTTTCGATGATATCTCGATCATCCCGACTTTTGTTTTAACACCACTGACCTATTTAGGTGGTGTGTTTTATGCTATTTCGAGCTTAAGCCCATTCTGGCAAAATTTATCTTTAATTAATCCTGTCGTGTATATGGTCAATGCCTTCCGCTATGGCATTTTAGGACATAGCGATGTCAATGTTGCCATTTCACTGACAGTGATTACCTTATGTTGTGCCGTGCTGTATGCAGTGGCCTATCATTTACTCTCCCGTGGTTCAGGAATGCGTGAATAATGAGTGTAGAACAATCTCTCCTTGGTAAAGACACCAATTACCCGACAGAATATCATCCTGATGTTCTGTTTCCGATTTCACGCGCGCCTGCCCGTGAACAATACGCACATGTTGAAGCGATTCAGCAAGGTGCAGACTGGTGGCATGTGTTTGAAATTTCCTGGTTAAATCCAGCAGGTGTGCCACAAGTCGCCATTGGCCGCATTAGCTTGCCAGCGTCCTCGCCGAATCTGATCGAATCCAAATCCTTGAAGCTGTATTTCAATAGTCTGAACTTTGCCAAGTTTGAATCTAAAGAAGCCTTTATAGCGACGGTAGAAAAAGATTTATCTACTGCGGCTGAAGCTGAAGTCAAACTGCAACTGTTTCAGGTCGATGAATTAGAGATCAGTAAGCCGGAAGGTATCTGTATTGATGAGCTTATACCTGACCGTCTGGAAAATCATCCAGATGCCAGTTTATTGGCTTTGGATTCGAAGGATGCAGCAGAAGGCGAAATACAGCTGTATTCACATTTACTCAGAAGTAACTGCCCTGTCACTGGCCAGCCGGACTGGGGAACAGTTTTTATACGTTATCAAGGTAAAAAACCTTGTTATAAGAGTATTTTAGCTTATATTATTTCCTACCGTCAGCATAATGGGTTCCACGAACAATGTGTGGAGCAGATGTTCGCCGATATCTGGCAGCAACTGAAACCGGAAAAGCTGATGGTCTACGCAACCTATACACGCCGTGGTGGATTGGATATCAACCCTTGCCGTGTATCGGATTTAACATGGATGCCTCGCCCTATTCGTTTAGCGCGACAATAAAAAACATTGAGGTTGAACAATGCCATTTTTTGGGTTTATTCCTTCTGCAGAGCTTTTAAATACAATTCAGACTGCACAAAAAAACAAAAATTCAAGTGAGCCGCTTTACCCATTGCGTGATAAAACCGCATTAATGATTAATGATGAAATTATTGATGCGATTCTTACCGAGCTGGTGCGTCGCTTTCCTGCCAGTGATAAACGCGATACTGCGGAAAAACTGGCTGGCTATATCAAGTCTACTGTTGCAGTTTTGCTGAAGCAGTTATTGAGTAAAGCACCAAATGACGTAGTCAGAGAGTCGATTGCATTCTCTGAGCGCAGTCTGTTTAAAGATCCTGAAGGACATTTCCGCATTGGTGAGTCACTAGATGCCAATCTGGTGACGAATTTAAAACATCATTATGCAGAACTTAAAGCCGGTCAGAGTATCGATAAACAAGCGTTCAGTAACCTGTACAAGCAATTTGGTGAAGCGACAGTACGACATTTTATGGTCGACTTTAATAAAACCCTGGATCTTGGCATGATCAAACGTAAGGCAGCAGATATTGGCGCATCTGCAGTGATCAAGGCCATCAATATGGCAGCAGATAAAATTATTCTGAATTTGAATAAAGATGAGCTGCGCGCCATGGCCGAATATCACGACACTTTGTTCTATACAGAATAGTTTTTCACAGCATGATCTCAAGATTTTCTATAAATCTTGAGGAATTAGCCTGACTTCGGTCAGGCTTTTTTATGATCAGTGAAATAACTTGTTACAGATAAGCGGCTCTATAAGACAGACTGCCGTAAAAATAGCCAATCCATCGCTATTTTTGTATAAGCGGCTAGGTCTCTTATTCATCCGAATGTTATCTTTAATCTGGCACTTTAAGCCCCACGATTGAAAAAATTTTATCAATCTTTTTCATGGCATGATTCAAATGACATCGCCAGCAACTCATCTAAAAAAACTGGAAATCGTAGCAAGATGTTGAAATCGGATTTTTATAAAAAGTTTAAGCAGCTTTCAATCGCACTTACCACATTCGGTCTCAGCAGTTTGAGTCTGGCCAACGATTTCCAATATCACCCCTCTTATGCCAGCTTTAAGCAGAACGCCATGCAGAGCTATGGGCTGAGTGCCCAGCAAGTAGATTCCGCCATGAACGGGACGCGTAATTTGCCCAATATCATCAATATCATGAATCGCCCAGGTGAAAGTAAGCCTTGGTATTCGTATAAGACTAACTTCCTGGCTGAATCTACCATTCAGCGCGGCGTACGCTTTAAACAGCAATATGCAGAAACGCTTAACCGTGCTGAACAGCAGTTTGGTGTACCACAATCGATCATTCTGGGCATTTTAGGTGTAGAAACCGGTTTTGGCAGCAACAAGGGCTCTTTTGTCACTCGTGATGCCCTGGCAACCTTAGGGTTTGGTTATGAACGTCGTGCCCAGTATTTTCAGGATGAACTGGCTGCTTTAATTGCCTGGTCATATAGAGATGGTGTTGCCACATCTTCTGTGGTGGGTTCTTATGCCGGTGCTGTTGGCTATCCGCAGTTTATGCCGAGCAACATTCCAAAATTCGGCGTGGACTACGATGGCAATGGTCATATTGACCTGCGTAACTCAGCGGTAGATGCGATTGGTTCGATTGCCAACTATCTGGCACAGCACGGCTGGCAGCGTAATCAGCCCATTGCCTTTCCGGCACGTTATACCGGTTCAAATCCCGATACCGTGATTGCCAAAGATCTGACTCAACCTATGCCTTATGGTGTGTTAAAAACGCAAGGCATCAGCCCAATGAATCCAATCGTAAAAATTGACGATCTGGATCTGGTCAATGTAATTCAATTACAAGAGAATTATGGCTCGATTTACTACATCACTTATCCAAATTTTCAAGTGATTACCACTTATAATCGTAGCCGTATGTATGCTACTGCTTTGTGGCTATTAGGTACCGAAATTACCAGCCGTTAACACTGAAAATTAATATAAATTATGAAAGTCAACATTTTTATAGGTTAATTTGTACGTATTTTAAGCAATTTTAATATCATGTTACAATATTGATTATTTTTTAATCAATCATTGTTTATTTTGCGTTCTTTTTTTAACTATTTTAATTAAACACTAGACAGGGTATTGTCGGCATGAATATTATCCATTTCGTTAAATGTAGTTGCATAAGTTAAATATCAGGCATGTTTATATGGTTTTTCAGCCATTTATGAACAACCAATAGATATGCTGTTAGGAGTTGATTCGATGCATTCTTCAATTTTGAAGTCTTTTATGGCCATTGCCACGATCGTCACGCTGACGCAATCACAGGCAGATATGGTTCCGTCATCTTCATTCACCAATGAAAATGACAATTCGCGTCTTGCAACGCGAGTACTCAATAAAGAAGCTCAAAGCTTCAATTCAAATTTCACAAATTTGAACAGCCTTTCAATCACTGAGCGTTCTGGCGATAAAGTTCGCCGTGAAACCATTGCAGCGAAAATTGAACTTCCTGCAGAAGAGCCTTCAGTGATTGAAAAACTGAATACAGTGGCTTCTAATACTGTACGTAAATTCAGTCAGACAGGTACAGCGTCTTGGTATGGTCGTCAATTCCACGGCCGTAAAACTGCAAGCGGTGAAACCTTTGATATGAACGCAATGACTGCTGCTCATCGTAGCCTGCCATTGAACTGCTATATTCGTGTAACTAACCGCAATAACGGCAAGAGCGTCGTGGTTAAAGTAAATGACCGCGGTCCTTTCCATGGTAACCGTGTTGTTGATTTATCTTACGGTGCTGCGAAACAGTTAGGTATTACCAGTGCCGGTACTGCAAAAGTCAGTATTGAACGTGTCGCTGGCCCAAATTCTTAAGATTTGACCTGCAACACATTTAACAAAAGCCACAGCAATGTGGCTTTTTTTATTGTGCTCATTTTCTAGAAGAATATAAACGCTCCTGCTCAGCCCTATCTTAAAGTTCTTTCAAGAAAATTTTGGCATGTTCATCCTGCCTGATAAAATCCCTTCACCTGCATGATTAACTTTTGACCACATCCGGATTCTGCTTTATATTTCCAGATAAGCAAAACATGTTCATGGAATGGAGCGAAGAATGAAAACAATATCTGAATGGTTTGATGAATATAGTGACAGCCATCAAAATAAAACCAATAAGCTGATTCACTGGGTTTGCGTACCGACCATCTATTTTTCGATTATTGGCATTCTAGCGCATTTCAGCGCTTTGCTGACTACCCTGCTACTGGTTTTGGCTTTTATCTTCTATGCACGCCTAGATCTTGTTTTGGCAGTAGCGATGGCTGTATTAACGTTGGTGATGGCTTGGCTCATCTGGATTCTGCCAGTCGGTACCGGTTTCTTTATTGCCCTGTTTGTCTTAGCCTGGATTGGCCAATTTTATGGGCACAAAGTGGAAGGTAAAAAGCCTTCGTTCTTCAAAGACCTCCAATTCCTCCTCATTGGCCCAATTTGGTGCATGGATGCCTATTTAGGTAAAATCCTACCGAACTGGAAATCGCGCCATAACAGCGCAATTATGAGCGTTTAAACGCCATATTCGATTTATCCAATTGGAAGAACCTTATTGATAGGTTCTTCCTTGATGTTTTAACCAGCCATCGACATGTTTTCGCGCAGGGTCATGATGCGTCCAGTGAATCACCCCGCCCTTGTCACTGTATTCATATTCTCCATAAAACTCGACCTGATCCTGTTTTTGAATACTCTGAATACGCGGTGCCAGATCGATATTATGTGCAACCAGTACAGTTTGGCCATTTGGTAATTCGAGGATAAACTTTTGATGGCGCGATCCTTCATGATCATCTGGCAAAACGGCAATCACCTGCCCGCTTGAACGCACTTGTAGATCACTCTGGCGCTGTTGAAACGCCCGTGCAATTCGGTCCAGATCATCAGTCGTTTGAGAGGGTACTAAATTAGGCTCTGAATCAAGCGTTTCAGTTGTAGTATCAGATGCGGATGGAATAAGTGGTTGGGATTGTTGTAGATCCAGGCCCAGATAAGCAGCAATCAACAGTGCAATGACTGCACCGATGCTCAGATTGGTTTTATTTGGCATTTTTATAACTTTTTTATTAAATGATGAATACATGATCTGAGCTCTATCACCAAACCCAAATCCTATTCTTGAATTGCTGATGAAGAACAAATCAACATAAAAAAGCCCCATCAATCAGATAGGGCTTTTTCTAATTCCTAAGGAATTATTTTGCAGCAGCTTGAGCAGCAGCAACTTCTTCAGCGAAGCTCATTTCTGCTTTTTTCTCAATGCCTTCACCAACTTCGAAACGAACGAAGTTTGCAACTGTAGTACCAGTTGCTTTAAGAACGTCTGCAACTTTCTTATCGTTGTCGATTACGTACATTTGACGCTCAAGCACAACTTCATTCAAGTATTTCTCAACAGAACCTACAACCATCTTCTCAACGATATTTGCTGGCTTGCCAGATTCAAGTGCTTTCGCTTCAGCAATTTCTTTCTCTTTCGCGATAAGCTCAGCAGAAACGCCTTCAGCATTTACAGCAACTGGGTTGAACGCAGCAACGTGCATTGCCAAGCCTTTACCTGTAGCTTCATCACCAGTGTAAGAAACAACAACACCGATTTTAAGACCGTGTTTGTAAACTGCAAGGTTTTCGCCTTCAACAATTTTCGCACGACGTACTTGGATGTTTTCACCGATCTTTTGAACAAGAGCGATACGCGCTTCTTCAACAGTTGCACCATCTTCTAGTTTCAATTCAGCGATTTGAGCAGGATCAGTTACGTTTGCAGCAAGTGCAGCAGCAGCAACTTTCGCAGAGAAACCAGCAAAGTTTTCGTCTTTTGCAACGAAGTCAGTTTGACAGTTAACTTCTAGAAGAAGTGCTTTGTTGCCGTCTTGAGCAATTGTGATTGCGCCGTCAGCAGCAATGTTACCTGCTTTTTTAGCAGCTTTAGCTTGACCAGATTTACGTAGGTTGTCGATCGCTAGTTCAACGTCGCCGCCCGCTTCTGTCAAAGCTTTTTTACATTCCATCATTGCAAGACCAGTACGATCGCGCAATTCTTTAACCATGCTTGCTGTAACTGCAGTCATGTTTATCTCCTAAATTCGGTAGAAAATGAATTCTTTTTAGAACAGAAACGGCCCAGAGGAGTTCTCATGGGCCGCCTGCATACATAACGCTTACTTTGCCACCATCACATGTCGCAAAAATGACAAGCTAGCGTCAAACGCATTAAGCCTCAGAAGCTGGAGCTTCTTCTGCTTTAGCTTGTGCATTTGCTTGTGATTGAGCATATTCTTTACCAGCAAGAATCGCATCAGCCATAGCAGAAGCATAAAGTGTTACTGCACGGATCGCATCATCGTTACCCGGGATAACGTAGTCTACGTTGTCTGGGTTAGAGTTTGTATCAACGATACCGATTACAGGAATACCAAGGTTCTTAGCTTCTTTGATTGCAATCGCTTCGTGATCAACGTCGATTACGAATAATGCGTCAGGTAAACCACCCATGTTTTTAACGCCGCCTAAGCCACGCTCAAGTTTTTCCATCTCACGAGTACGCTCTAGAGCTTCACGTTTAGTCAGCTTAGCGAAAGTACCGTCTTGAGATTGAGTTTGAAGGTCTTTTAAACGGTTGATAGATTGGCGAAGTGTTTTCCAGTTCGTCAACATACCACCTAACCAGCGGTGATCTACATATGGTTGACCAGCGCGTTGAGCTTGTTCACGGATGATCGCAGAAGCTGCACGTTTAGTACCAACGAACAAAACTTTGTTCTTTTTGCTAGCCAAGTTGTTAGCAAAGTTCAAAGCATCATTTAACGCAGGAACAGTGTGCTCAAGGTTGATGATGTGAATTTTGTTACGCGCACCAAAGATGTAATCACGCATCTTTGGATTCCAGAAACGAGTTTGGTGACCAAAGTGCGCGCCAGCTTGAAGAAGGTCGCGCATGCTTACGTTGTAATCTGCCATTTTCTTTACCTTAAAGTTTGGGTTAGGCCTCCATATACCCGCATTCTCCACCCTAAAGGGCACCCAGAGTAATGTGTCGATATATGTGCGGATTTTTTGCCTCATCGCACAAAGCCCGTGAAATTTATTCACGAAAAAGCATTTGATAAAATGGGCGGCTATTTATACCATAGTCACACACAAATTTCCAAAAGTTTTTAGAGATCATGAACAACACTTACCAAGCTCCACGTCGACTCATCAAAACCCCTGACGAAATTGAAAAAATGCGTGTGGCAGGGCGACTGGCGGCAGAAGTTTTGGATATGATCAAACCGCATATTGTTCCGGGTGTCACCACTCTGGAACTTGATACGATTTGTCATGATTATATTGTCAATCAACAACAGGCGATTCCAGCATGCTTAGGCTATGGCGCTGCACCGGGTCGACCTGCCTTCCAACATACTATTTGTACTTCTGTGAACCACGTAGTGTGTCACGGCATTCCATCAGACAGTAAAAAATTGAAAAAAGGCGACATCCTGAACATTGATGTGACCGTGATTAAAGATGGCTATCATGGTGACACCAACATGATGTACATCGTGGGTGGTGAAACCACTATTCTTGCCAACCGTCTATGTAAGGTAGCGCAAGAAGCCATGTACCGGGGTATTGAAACTGTAAAACCGGGTTCAACCATTGGCGATATTGGTCATGCCATTCAGCAGTATGTTGAATCCGAGCGTTTTGGCGTGGTACGTGAATATTGTGGTCACGGTATTGGTACAACTTTCCATGACGAACCGCAAGTGCTGCATTATGGTCAGCCAGATACCGGCATGGTACTTGAAGAAGGCATGACCTTTACCATTGAGCCAATGGTCAATGGTGGTGACTGGAAAACCAAATTACTCGGTGATAAATGGACAGTGGTCACCAAAGACCATTCATTGTCAGCACAATATGAACATACGATTCTGGTGACCAAAACCGGCGCGGAAATTTTAACAGCACGCCCGGACGAAGATTTGTCACGCTTTAGTGCGTAACCACAACATCAACAACACAAAATGGTCACTTTAAAGTGGCCATTTTTATTTTATATTTCATGCATTCGTATGCATGACCGAGATGTAAAAAGTCTCCCCTTGCCTGCTTCCAGCACATCGAAATTCAAGATAAAGTTCGGCCAATACAACATTTTTTTCCTTAAAGTTTTCTAAATTCTTTTGCCCTATCTGCACCATTTTAGGCTAAGATAATGTGCTTTTTATTTTTTAATCCCTATAAGAAGGAATACTGCCGTGGACGTACGTCTCTCTGATCGTGTGAATGCCATCAAACCGTCCCCTACGCTTGCTGTGACCAACAAAGCTGCTGAATTAAAAGCTGCAGGTCACAACGTGATTGGTTTGGGCGCAGGTGAACCAGATTTTGATACCCCTCAACACATCAAAGATGCAGCAATTGCAGCGATTAACAACGGTTTCACCAAATACACCGCTGTTGACGGTACGCCAGGTCTTAAAAAAGCCATTATTGCTAAATTCAAACGCGACAATAACCTAGACTATGCAGCAAACCAGATTCTGGTTTCTTGTGGTGGTAAGCAATCATTCTTTAACTTGGCACTTGCTTTGTTAAACAAAGGTGATGAAGTGATTATTCCTGCACCTTTCTGGGTAAGCTACCCGGACATGGTGATCATCGCTGAAGGCGTACCAGTTATTGTGAAATGTGGTGAAGAACAACGTTTCAAAATCACCCCTGAACAATTAGAAGCTGCAATCACGGACAAAACACGTCTAGTGGTATTGAACAGCCCATCTAACCCTACAGGTATGATCTACACTAAAGCTGAGCTTGAAGCGCTGGCTGACGTACTTCGTAAATACCCAGAAGTATTTATCGCATCTGACGACATGTATGAACCAATCCGTTGGGATGACGAGTTCTACAACATCGCAACTGTTGCTCCAGACCTTTATGACCGCACGATTGTGTTAAACGGTGTGTCTAAAGCCTATGCAATGACTGGCTGGCGTATCGGCTACGCAGCGGGCCCTGCTAAACTGATTGGCGCAATGAAGAAGATCCAGTCTCAATCGACTTCAAACCCAACTTCTATTTCGCAAGTTGCTGCTGAAGCTGCATTGAACGGTCCTCAAGATGTACTTGAGCCAATGATTGAAGCATTCAAACGTCGTCATGACCTGGTTGTGAAAGGCTTGAATGATATTCACGGTATTTCTTGCCTGCCTGCTGATGGTGCATTCTATGCATATGCCAACATCAAACCGTTGATTCGTGCCAAAGGTCTTAAATCTTGCACAGAATTCTCTGCATGGTTACTGGAAGAGACTGGCGTTGCAGTGGTTCCTGGCGATGCATTCGGTCTTGGCGGTTTCATGCGCATCTCTTACGCAACGGCTGACGAAGTACTTGTTGATGCACTTGCACGTATCAAAAAAGCTGCTGACTCAATTGAAGGCGTTGACGCTGCGATTGCTTCAATCGAAGCTGAAAAAGCTGCAAAATAATCTAGCTTGCTAAATAAAAAAACCCGCGAATTTCGCGGGTTTTTTTATGTTCTTCAACATGTATTAAACAGTGAGCCGTATTCGCTTATAGCTCAAGTATTTAATGAGTAAACAAACAAAACATAGACTTGCTGCAATCGTGTACGCAATACTCAACATCCACGAAAACCCATGAATCCCTAATGCATTGCTTTGCCAATTGAACAGTGTCATTGGATGATACGCCACATACCAACTACCCCCTAAGCCCACGACCAACACCGTACTGATAAAAATAAACATTGGTCTGACAATTTCACGCCAGCAACGTAGCATTGCCAAACTAATCACCAGTAGCTCATCAAAGATATGCATCCAACACATTAACAAGATCGATGCCAAGGCTAATGTAATCACCTGCGCATCATTGCTAAATAACCCTACAATCCAACTATCTAAACCCCAAATAGTCAACATGACAACGATAGCTATTAGCATCACAGCCATCAGTGCCCATTTACTGAGTTGCCATGCAGCATCAATCTGCTCCGCACCGATTTTAGTCGACACCAAAATACCGAAGGCGGATGCCATCGACATCGGCAACATAAACATCAAGCCCAATAAACCAAGCATCACCTGATGTGCATTCACTACAATGTCACCCGAAGGCAAGATCAGCAAAGCAATCGCGCTGATGGCAAATACATCCACAAAAGTCACCACCGCATTGGGCAATCCAATTTTTAAAATTTTCCACAAAGTCTGCCAGTGAAAGAAAACACCAGACCACTGGATCTTTAACTTCCGCTCAAGGAAGAAAAAATAGTAAACAAACAACAGTACCCACTGCACAATCAAATGTGCCATGAATGCACCTTCAACCCCATAGCTTGTAACATAACCTTCAATGCCATAAATCAAGACATAAGCCAAAGCCACTTTGAGCAGTAAATAGATCATATTGGCGTAGAACACGCGCTTAGCCTGCCCACAGGCTTGGGTTAAAATATATAAAATGCGCAACAATAAATGCGCTGGAATCGTCCAAGCCAACAGCCACAGACATGACACAATCAATGCCTGTAAGGCCGCATCTGCCTTTAAAAAATGAAGTAAAGGAGTTGCATGATTAAACAGGTACATCGCAACAGCAGAAATCACCAGTACAATCAAAATACTTTGCTTCACAATACGCTGTATATCCGCATAATCCTGACGTCCATTGGCTTCTGCCAGCTCTTGCATCATGCCCTGTAACACCCCAATACCCGTCACAAAGCACAAAGAATAAACAGACAAACAGACTGCCAATGCAGCCACATGCTGAGGTGAAAAATGTGATAGAAAAATCACGTCGAACAAACTACTGAGCATAATAATGGCATTACTGAGAAAAATAGGCACCCAAAGATGCAGAAACTTTTTCATTACCCTATCACTCGATTTTTAATTCTTTTATAAGATTCGTTTTTTGGCAGATTATTTAGATCTGAGATATTTCATTAGAAATGTATACCAGTATCCTGCCATAACTCATTCTATTTCTTATTTTTTATAAAAATGACTTTACTCAGGTGCAGGCAATGTACTTCTTACAAAATAATCCGCCATTCCTATACCAGATTGCTATTATCGATGTCACAATTTTGAATTAAATCTCAACAACTCAAGAATAATGACAGGAAAATTACAATGAACCCAAAAGAAATGAGCGGTTTAGCATTACTGGAAGCGATGCGTGATGAAAAAATCCCGGCCCCAAGTATTAGCGAAACCATGTCGATGCAACCAGCAGTGATTGAAAGCGGACATGTAGAATTTAAGGTCAAAGCTGATCATCGACATTTAAATCCGCTTGGCGGCGTCCATGGTGGTTTTGCTGCAACCGTTTTGGATACCGTGACAGGCTGCGCGATTCATACTTTACTTGAAGCAGGTGTCGGTTATGGCACCATTGATCTGAATGTAAAGATGTGCCGCCCTATACCTCAGAATCAGCCACTGAAAGCCGTAGGAAAATCAATTAATCTCAGTAAAAATTTAGGTATTTCTGAAGGTCAGATTCTGGATGAAGAAGGTCGCCTGTATGCTCATGCCACTGCGACCTGTATGATTATTCGGACTGAATGAAATTGCTAGCCTGCACAACTCATCAGGTAATTCATTTAAATAATACTGCTTTTCGCCTGCCCCGCTTCAACAAATGACAAGCGTGGTCGAGTTAAGCCTTGAAACTCAAAATAATGCTTGGAAACATTGGCTAATTCCACATCTTGTGTTTGTGTTATTGAGGCTTGCCACGCTTTAGACTGATTGGTTCCCGTCAAAAGATTCCCAGAAATGGCATAGATATAAAGATCTTTGTCTTGCTCTTTCAGATAGTCTGCATTCAGGAAAACTTCAAAGTTAAATTGACGTTCAGTTTCTACCAACCATTTTTCTGCAAACCATAATTGCAGCAAATCACCTAAATAAAGTGATTTTTGCGCCAAGGGCCATAGCGTGATATGAGCGTCTTTAACCGGGATATAATACTGTGCAGGATCAGCAATAATTTGCAGATAGTTTTCTTGATAATAAGCCAGTTGAGAGAAAATTTGAGGGATGCTGAGCGTATTCATTCGCTGTCTCCGGTTTAGCCATTTTTGTGCTGGCAAGTAGGTTTAAATCCACACTGTTTGACCATTTGGTCAAACGACTTTATGGTTTTAATCTAGCAAGTGAAATTTATTCTGACAAGTATTTTTCGTGAAATTTATGCAATTGCCTAAATTAAAAACAGACAGGCTGTATTTATAATAAATATGATAATTTTTGCTTGACCCCTGTCAAAATCTCTCTATAATCGCTTTCAGATTCTCCAATAGCTCAGTCGGTAGAGCGACGGACTGTTAATCCGCAGGTCCCTGGTTCGAGCCCAGGTTGGAGAGCCAAATTCAAGAAAGCCCACTCATAATGAAGTGGGCTTTTTTATTACTTAAAATTTGACGGCTTGTTATTTTCAAATATTTAAAATAAATAATTATTTTCAATCCCTCATAAAACTCGATATATAAATACCCCTCTTTTAAAATTTCGAGATATAAAAAATCCCCCATAGATGGAGGATTTTTAAGCTGTCACCGAGATTAAGCCGCTTGAGCCGGAACACCGCTATGAAAACGGAAAGTTTCATCAGGCGTGAGAATTAGCTGTTTTTCAACTTCACGAATATGCAGGATTCGCTCCTGAATATCCTCTTTTGGATTTTTCAGTTTCGCTGTGGTAGCCACATCCATCGCCAAAGCCAGATAGTCTTCAAAATGGCGAGATTCGGACTTGAGCAGGTAGCGGTAGTAACGTGCTAACTCATCATCAACACGCGAAGCAAGTGCGTAGAAACGCTCACAGGAACGTGCTTCCACAAAGGCACCAATCACCAAGACATCAATCAAGGCTTCAGGCTCAAAAGTGCGGATTTCCTTACGCAAACCACCAGCATAACGCCCTGCACTCAAGTTCTGCCAAGCCTGACCGCGCTTGTTCATCAATTCAAGTACTTGCTCATAATGCAGCATTTCTTCACGCACCAGCTGTGCAAGCTTTACCTGTAGATCAACAAAATAGCTATAGCGGAACATCAGGTTCATGGCCGTGCTGGCTGCTTTTTTTTCACAGTTGGCATGATCTTGCATCAAGATTTCAAGATTTTCGACCGCCATATCCAGCCATGCTTGCGGTGTTTCACAACCGAGGAAAGCAATCACCGGCAGCATCAGTTCATCATAATTAATATTCGACATAATTACTCTGATCTTAACGCGCTGACTTAATCACGGCTTTCATTTGCTGAACGGCTTGTGCTAGGCCAACAAATACTGCATCTGCAATTAAAGAATGACCGATATTGAGCTCATGAATCTGTGGAATCGCAGCAATCGGCGTCACGTTATCCAAATTTAAGCCATGGCCCGCATTTACCACCAAACCTTTAGATGCAGCATATTCAGCACCTCTCACAATGCGTTCCAGTTCCGCTTGTTGCGCTTCTGGAGTTTCTGCATCGGCATAGGCGCCTGTGTGAATCTCAATCGTCGGTGCACCACAAGCAACTGCTGCATCAATTTGTGCAAAATCGGCATCAATAAATAAAGATACATCACAACCAATGGCTTCCAGCTCTTGAGTCGCGGCTTTTACAGCATCAAAATTACCCACGACATCCAGACCACCTTCAGTGGTCACTTCCTGACGTTTTTCAGGAACAAAACAAACATGCTGTGGCTTGATTTCCTTGGCAAAGGCGATCATTTCATCTGTTACCGCCAACTCAAGGTTCATACGGGTTTTTAACGCAGGACGCATACGACGCACATCGTCATCCTGAATGTGACGACGGTCTTCACGCAAGTGCAAGGTAATGCCTTCTGCCCCTGCCTGTTCGCAGATCAATGCAGCATTGACTGGGTCTGGGTACGTCGTACCACGTGCTTGTCTTAATGTTGCGACATGGTCAATATTGACACCAAGTAATGCAGCCATAATCTTTTCCTAACTACGATTGAGATTGAGAGTTTTGAATCCAGAGTTGTCGACTTTTTAATGGTCGATCACCGAGCAAGGCCGTGATCACCTGTCGATACAGTTTCGTCAGTAATTGTAACTGTTCCGGATTAAAATCCCCACCATTTTCATGCATCAACATACTTAAAATCTGTTGACCAGACATAGTGGAGCGTAAGGCTTTGGCCGATGGCATAAAGCCGGCATTGAGCTGAAAATAATAATGCTGTAGTGGATCAATCTGCGCCTGATTGGCATCTACCGAAAAATCCAGACCATAACCGAGTTCTTCCAACAAAACATGCTCAAACTGGCGCAAGATCTGTTTTAAATATAAATTTGGATTAGATTGTGCGGATAACTGCTGCAATGCAGTCAAGGTCTCAGCATATTTGGCAAAAGTTTGCGGCATTTCGACTTCTAAAGGACATAGCCGCAACAGGATTTCATTTAGATAAAAACCCGAGAAAAAAGCATCGCCAAAAAAGAAAATCGGCTGATTGACAATTTCCAATTTAGTAAAGTTTTTAAGTTCGGATTTACCTGAAGCTTGCAAACGAATGGGCTGATACTGCGGTGGTGGCATTTGCCTGAGAATACCATCTACCCTGCCATATTCCTGGGTGAATAAATGCACAATATGACTGCGTTCACGGTACTTACGATGATGAATCAAATAGCCATGCAGTACTTCGTTACGCATAAGCGGGCACTTTAATCCTTATCTTTTTTTGATTTTTTATCATCTTCTTCGTCATCCCCATCCGGGATCACTGCACCCACAACAGCCGCAGTACCTTTGACTGCGACTTTTGTGGTTTTATAAGCCACCTTGACAGGAACCGTGACCACTTTATGAATACAGCCTTGCAGGAATAAAACACATGCAACTACTGCCAAAACTTTCATCATCACTGAATTCCTCGAAGGGGCTTATACTCTTATCGCTTAGATATCACTATAACCTAAGCTTTTTAATGCGCGCTCATCATCAGACCAGCCACCTTTGACTTTCACCCAAAGGGTCAGCATGATTTTCTGTTCGAACATTTTTTCCATGTCGAGACGCGCATCCATACCGATTTTTTTCAGTTTGACACCTTTTTCGCCAATCACAATGGCTTTTTGGCTCGGGCGATCGACAAAAATCGTGGCATCAATATAGGTACATGCTGCCTTCATACGACCGGTTTTTTCATTCAAGACCGGTTCTTCAGTTTTGAAGGATTCGATCTGAACGGTCAAATCGTATGGAAGCTCTTCACCCAGTTGGCGCATGATCTTTTCACGGATAATTTCAGATGCCAGGAAACGCTCTGAACGATCGGTCAGTTGATCCAGTGAATACAGTGGTGGCTGGAATGGAAGATACTTGGCAATCGTGTCACGTAAATGTTCAAGATTGGCACCACGCAGTGCAGATACAGGCACGATTTCTGCAAAGTTCATCAGTTTTTCGCGTTCACGAATCAGCGGCAGAGCTTCGTTCTTGTTTTCAAAAGTATCCAGCTTGTTGATCACCAGAATGACTGGCATTTCAGCATTTTTCAGCTTTTCCAGAACCAGGTCATCGTTTGGTGTCCACTTTTGCGCATCCACCACGAATAAAACCAGGTTCACATCACGCAAAGCCGAATGTGCCGCACGGTTCATCATTTTATTGATGGCACGGACTTCTTTTTTATGCATCCCCGGTGTATCAACAAATACCGCCTGAGATTTTTCACGTGAATCAATCCCCACGATTTTATGACGTGTGGTTTGCGGTTTACGTGAGGTAATTGAAAGCTTCTGACCCAGAATATGGTTCATTAAGGTAGATTTACCCACATTCGGGCGACCTACAATGGCAACAAAACCACTGCGATAATCCGATGGGATTTCGGTGCCTTGTGCACTAAAAAATTGACTAATAAGGTCGTGACTGTCGCTTTGCGACTCGTGATCAGCATCAATGTGATCGGAATGAGTAGTCATTAAGACTTATGCTCCAAAAGTTTCAAAATATCCGCCGCAACGGCTTGTTCAGCAAAACGCCGGCTCGCGCCTTCGCCTTGCATAGTCGGTAATCCCGCAATCTGGCATTCCACTTTAAAATGCTGATTGGGGGCATCACCTTGAATATCTACAACCTCGTAAACTGGGAGAGGTTTCTTACGTGCTTGTAAATACTCTTGTAAGCGAGATTTAGGGTCTTTAAGCTGATCTGTCGGCTCAATATGATCCAAATATGGCTCGTACCATTTTAACACAATCGGTTCTAGCACAGTGAGATCACCGCAGTCGACATAGATTGCGCCAATAATGGCTTCTACTGTATCTGCCAGTATAGACTCACGATGATGACCACCAGATTTCAATTCACCGGTACTGAGAATTAAATTCTGGCTCAGTTTTAAATCATTGGCGATTTTTCCTAATGCTTCCTGACGAACCAGGGTTGCACGCATACGCGTCAACCGGCCTTCATTTTCGCTTGGATAGGCATTAAAAAGATAATTCGCAATGATCATCCCTAAAAGAGAATCGCCCAGAAATTCCAGGCGCTCGTAGTTGTGTTTATGACTGACTGAACGATGAGTCAATGCCAGTTTCAGCAAATCAGCCTGTTTAAACTGATAGCCGATCCGTTTGGCAAGACGTTCATCATTTAGCTTTGACTGTGCTTTGATCAAACTCTTTCTCAAACTTCATCACTAAATCGATATTCATTATGAAATTTTTACGAATTTCATAATTCTTGTGCACCTGTAAACCATCGGTATTGGTAACTTTGGCAATTTCGTCAAACTTTAGATCACGAATATTATTCATGTCTAAACGCTGACTCATCTGTTGACGGAATTTTTCTGGCGTTATATTGGCTGGAGCACTTTTTAACAGCGCCTCAATCTCACCATCTACCATACGATCATCGAAGTATGGTCCCCACACCGCAATCGCCACTTTTACAAGAAATGCAAAGCCCACGATTGCAATTAAAACCCCAATATAAGAAGCACCTTGTTGATGTCTCATTTTTATTTTCCTGATTGAAACAATTAATCGATTGTTCCGTTTCGACCAAACGATGGCAATTTAAAGCCAGGTTCTTTATGCATCCAGATATAGAAGGCACGACCTGTTAAGTTTTCTTCCGGAACAAGCCCCCAGAAACGACTGTCAGCACTCTGATCGCGATTATCCCCCATCGCAAAGTAATGACCTTCTGGTATTTTCACTTCCCAATATAAACCATTTTCACCTGAATATTTACCATTTTCCAAATAGTTAATAAAAGGTGCCTGACGAGCGACATTCACGCCTTCCAGCTCACGCATGGTAAAGGTATGCTCACCCAGGGTTTCTTTATGATAAATAGCATTCGGGGTATCTAAGCGGTCTTTTTCGCGGCTAAATTCTACTGGAACTTTCGCCACTTTTTCACCATTAATGCTCAACTGGCCATGATCATAAACAATATGATCGCCTGGCAAGCCGACAATACGCTTGATATAACTGATGGTCGGTTGCGGTGGATAACGGAATACCGCTACATCACCACGTTCCGGGCTGCCGGTATCAATAATTTTGGTATTGACCATAGGCAGTTTGATGCCATAGTCAAATTTATTCACCAGAATAAAATCGCCGGTTTCCAGCGTCGGCACCATAGAATCGGATGGAATATTAAAAGGTTCATATAAAAACGAACGCAGTACCAGCACGATGGCCAGTACCGGCCAAAAGTCATAAGCCCAGGTGATAATGAAATTCTCATGGCCTTTGCCTCGGGTTTGTCTTTGCTTCAAAACAAACTTGTCTAGCAACCACACTGCGACAAAAAACAGGGTCGCAGGAACAAGAATTAAATTAAAATCAAAATCCATGGGCTTATATCCTTATTATTTTAGCGTTCGACTTTTAATACAGCTAAGAACGCTTCTTGCGGGATTTCTACGCTACCCACCTGTTTCATGCGTTTCTTACCTTCTTTCTGTTTAGATAGAAGTTTTTTCTTACGTGACACGTCACCACCATAACACTTCGCCAATACGTTTTTACGCATCGCTTTTACAGTCGAACGTGCAATGATTTGCGCACCAATTGCCGCCTGAATCGCGACATCAAACATTTGACGTGGAATCAGGTCTTTCATTTTTTCAACCAGTGCAATACCACGATGACGTGCATCATTACGGTGACAGATCATCGCCAAGGCATCGACTTTTTCCCCATTGATCAAGACATCTACTTTGACTAAAGATGAGCTTTCAAAACGGACAAAGTTATAGTCCAGTGATGCAAAACCACGTGAACAAGACTTCAATTTATCAAAGAAGTCCATGACCACTTCGGCCATTGGAATTTCGAAAGTAATGGAAACCTGATTCGCCATAAACTTCATGTCTTTTTGCACACCACGGCGCTCAACACATAACGTCATGACGTTACCCAAGTATTCTTGCGGTACCAGAATATGACACTCAGCAATCGGTTCACGTAAATCTTCAACCGTTGAACCATCAGGCATTTTGGATGGACTGTCGATATAAATCGTCTGACCATTCTTCATCACCGCTTCATAAATTACGGTTGGCGCAGAAGAAATCAGGTCAAGATCATACTCGCGTTCCAGACGCTCCTGTACGATTTCCATGTGCAGCATGCCCAAGAAACCACAGCGGAAACCAAAACCGAGCGCATCTGAACTTTCAGGTTCAAAGAACAAAGCCGAGTCATTGATTTGCAGCTTGTGCAATGCTTCACGGAAAGGTTCAAAATCGCTGGCATCAATCGGGAATAGACCAGCATAAACCTGTGGTTTCACCTTTTTAAAGCCCGGCAATGTTGCCACTTCAGGTGTGGTTGCCAAGGTAATCGTATCACCGACTGGCGCACCGAAAATATCTTTGATACCGGCAATGACAAAACCAACTTCACCCGCTTCCAGCATACCGGTTTCAGTATGTTTCGGGTTAAAGATACCTACAGAAGTAATAATATGCGTTTGACCAGTTGATTTGATCAACATCTTGTCGCCTTTACGCACTCGACCCTGCTTGACCCGAACCAGAGAAACTACACCAAGGTAGTTATCAAACCATGAATCCACAATCAGCGCTTGTAATGGCGCTTCGCGATCACCCTCAGGTGCAGGAATTACATTGACCAGTGTTTCAAGCACACCTTCAATACCTAAACCTGTTTTTGCAGAACAGGTTGGCGCTTCTGTGGCTTCAATCCCGATAATGTCTTCAATTTCCTGAATGACACGTTCAGGTTCAGCTTGCGGCAAGTCGATCTTGTTCAGTACCGGAAGTACTTCCAGACCTTGTTCAATTGCGGTATAGCAGTTAGCAACAGACTGTGCTTCTACGCCCTGCGCAGCATCTACAACCAGCAAGGCACCTTCACAGGCAGCAAGGGAGCGTGAGACTTCATACGAGAAGTCGACGTGTCCTGGTGTATCAATAAAGTTCAACTGATACTCTTGACCGTTGGGATGCGTATAGTACAAGGTTACCGAAGTGGCTTTAATGGTAATCCCACGTTCGCGCTCAAGCTCCATTGAGTCAAGGACTTGAGCCTGCATTTCACGATCTTGCAAACCGCCACAAGTTTGAATAAAGCGATCCGCTAGGGTCGATTTACCGTGGTCAATGTGCGCAATAATCGAGAAGTTACGAATGTTTTTAATATCAACAGATTTTTTAGCTTGCGCCATGGGTTACCTTGAGAAAAAACGCGCTATGTAATTTAAAAATATTACATAACAAAAGCCGAATAGAAATTGCGAAGGATTATAGCAGAATGGTGATCTAGAAAAAGAATTATATTTTTTCCTTTATCCTTGGTGTCGCGTACACGTCAGTCAGATGGAATCTGGGTTACTACGAGTAGAAGATAACTCTCAAATCACATTTCTTCCTCAATATTATCCAGATGTACTGAACAAACTGGAAAATATTGTCTCATTAATCCAGATATAAAATGGAAAAATCAAAAGGATTTACATGCTCTGAAAGTGGCTGATAAGCTTGAGTAAAAGTTGGTGACATGCGTTTTGGGCGCCCTGTGGCCATTTCAATACAGGCCCATTGCGTACTTCCGGTAAATAACACGGTCTGATCCTGTGGTCGATAAAATGCGTATTGTCTAAAGGAATACAGGGCATTGATATCATTCAGCCAGGTGCGCAGAATAATCTCGTCCCCCTCAAAAGCTGCCTTGCGATATTGCACCTGATGCTCAACCGCGACCATGGCATGTTTCAGTTCCACATATTGCTTGAGCCCCAGGCCCAGTTTTTCAATATGAGCTGATGCGACATCCTGCATCCATTGCACATAGACCACATTATTCACATGGCCCAATCCATCAATATGTTTGGCTTTTACCGTTAATGCAAGATCAAAAATACCGCTCACTGTGCTGTTATCCTTTCCATGATTTTAAGGCTATAGAGTCTACCGAATTTATCGCCCGGATAAATTGCAAAAAATAAAAAACCGCTTCTACAAGCGGTTTTTCAAGAAAATCTAGCAATCTTATGAGATACGCATCCCGACCACCGCAAGCTGCCCCTGACGAATCAAGGTGACACGCGCGATACTACCCTTTTTCAGTTCAGACACCTCTTGTACAAACTGATTTGAGTTCAGTACTGTCTGGTTATTAATTTGCGTGATCACATCATTCGGCATAATTCGTGCCTGTGCTGCAATACCACCCGGACGTACATCCTGAATCACCACACCACCTTTAATTTCCAGATTCGCTAACTCTGCTGGACTTAAGTCACGAATTGAAACCCCGATCACTGGCCCTTTGCTGGGTTGAGCCTGTGTGCTTGCTTTTGCTGGGGTATCATCTGGTGCCGCACTTAAAGTCGCTGCAATACTACGACGTTTATCATCACGCAAGATTTCAAGTTGTACCTGCTGCTGAGGTGCAGTACGGTTCAGATAGTTCAACAGTTCACTGGTACGTGAAATTGGGGTACCGTTGTATTTCAAGATGACATCACTGGCACGCAGACCTGCGCGTGCAGCCGGAGAGTTTGGTGCAACCTGAGTTACCAGAGAACCTTCTGGTTTAGGTAAGTTATAAGATTCGGCCAGGTTACGGTCGATATCCTGCAAACTCACACCCAAATAAGAGCGGGTCACTTTACCATTCTTCTTCAACTGATCTGCAACTTCCATTGCCACATCAATCGGAATCGAAAAGGACAAGCCCATATAACCACCGGTTCCACTAAAGATCCGTGAGTTGACACCGACCACTTCACCGCGCTGGTTAAACAAAGGACCACCTGAGTTACCCGGGTTCAATGCTACATCTGTCTGGATGAAAGGTACTGCAGTTTCACCCATCATATTACGCATTTTGGCACTGACGATTCCGGCAGAAGCTGAATAATCAAAACCAAATGGCGAACCAATTGCGAGTACAGGCTCACCGACACGTAAGCGCCCTACATCCCCTGTCCGTAATTCTGGAAAATTCGAGCCATTAACTTTAAGCAAAGCTACGTCAGTTCGTGCATCACTCCCAACAACAGTGGCATCAATTTCCCGACGGTCATTCAGGGTAATGGTGACTTTGGAAGCATCTTCAACCACATGATGATTGGTCAGCAGATAGCCATCCTTGCTGATAAAGAATGCACTGCCATAGCCCGTCTTTTCCTGTGGCATACGCTGCTGCGGAATAATCACCTGATTACCAAAAAAGCGGCGCAGAATTTCCGGAACTTGTTGTTGTAAGAGCTCTTCTTCGCTCATTTTTTTAACGACATTGACACTGACTACAGCAGGACTGACCTGCTCAACCAGATTTGAAAAATCAACCGGCGTGACCGCCTGCAACTGTGCAGCACTCATGGTCAGGGTCGCTGCAAATAATCCTTTTTTTAAGTCTAGAATTTTCATATAAATTATTCACTCAAATTGTTGATAAATTTATGTAAATAGGTTTTATCACAAACACTGTAAAGTTTAAGTAATAATATGTTTCAATACTTTATTCCGGGCAATATCTCATTATTAAAGCATTAAGTTAAGGCTTTGATTAATTTTTTTCATCAATAAATGAGCACTTCAACGCTTGCCTTTTGTACAAAAAAGCGCTGTTATTACCAAACTTTTTTAAAATTAGCTGATGGACATGTCTAATTTATCCCTTACCCATCAATTTGACGTTATTATTGTGGGCAGTGGCGGTGCTGGTTTAAGTTTAGCCTTATCGCTCCCAGATCATTTTAATATTGCAGTCTTAGCGAAATCCACCCTGACAGATGCCAGTACCTTTTATGCTCAAGGCGGCGTGGCCGCAGTATTGGATGAAATGGACTCAATTGAACAGCATATTGATGACACGATGATTGCAGGCGCACAGCTATGTGAAATGGATGCGGTTAAACAGACGGTAGAAGGTGGCAAACCTTCAGTTGATTTCCTGCTGAAACACGGCGTGCAATTTACTCTGGATGAACAGGAACAGTTACATCTCACCCGTGAAGGTGGTCATTCACAGCGCCGAATTATTCATGCGGCCGATGCGACTGGTCGTGCCATTTCCACCACCTTGGTACAACGGGCCCAAGAAAAACAGAATATTAAAATCTTTGAAAATTATATTGCGATTGACCTGATCTGTTCACAAAAGCTCGGTTTAGACGGCGATAATCGTGCGCTGGGTTTATATGCCCTGGATGAAACAACTGAAAAAGTGCATACCTTCTTGGCTCCATTTACCGCCCTTGCCTGTGGCGGTGCTATGAAAGCTTATCTTTACACCTCAAATCCCGACATTGCCACGGGTGATGGTATTGCCATGGCTTATCGTGCCGGCTGCCGGGTCGCCAACATGGAATTTAACCAGTTTCACCCGACCTGCCTTTATCATCCACAAGCACGTTCTTTCCTAATTACTGAAGCAATGCGTGGCGAAGGCGCTTATCTGCGCCTGCCTGATGGTGAACGCTTTATGCTGCGTTTTGACGAACGCGCCGAACTCGCACCGCGTGATATTGTGGCACGTGCCATCGACTATGAAATCAAGCGTCTCGGTATTCGTCATGTCTGGCTGGACATTACCCATAAAGATGAAAGCTTTGTCAAAGAGCATTTCCCGACTCTGTATGCCCGTTTGCTTGAACTAGGGATCGATATTACCAAAGACATGATTCCAGTCGTTCCGGCAGCCCATTACACCTGCGGTGGTGTCATAGTCGATGAAAACAGTCAGACTGATATTGTCGGACTCTATGCGATTGGGGAAACCTCTTATACTGGCCTGCATGGTGCTAACCGTATGGCCAGTAACTCACTTTTAGAATGTTTTGTCTATGGAATGAGTGCGGCCAAGCACATTCAGGAAAATTTTAAGACCGATCAGCCAGCTCCTGCAGTGCCAGCTTGGGATGATTCCCAAGTCACTAATCCAGATGAAGATGTAGTAATTCTGCAAAACTGGGACGAGTTACGTCAAACCATGTGGAACTATGTCGGGATTGTACGTACGACGAAGCGTCTGGAACGTGCCTTGCATCGTATTGAAATGCTAAAAAAAGAAATTACCGAGTACTATCAGGATTACCAGGTCAGCAAAAATCTGATTGAGCTGCGTAATCTGGTACTAGTGTCCGAGATGATTGTACGCTGCGCCATGCACCGTAAAGAATCTCGCGGTTTGCATTTCACCTTGGATTATCCCGAGCTGCTACCAGAACTACGCAAAACAGTCCTCGTGCCACCAAATTTTGAAGTAGAAACACCTTTGGTGAATTGTTAAAAATGGATGGAGATAACATCCTTGGGTGATATCTCCTTTTCTTTTTAGATTTTTATCTGCTCAAAGGTATCTTAGGCTATTTAGAGTGGTCATCTAACTTTCAAACATCTAACGTTGTGGTGGAATTGAATATGTTCCGGTCACATGCGCCACAGGTTCTTCATGATCTATCGAATAAATCCAGACTTCTCCCACGATCAGTGCCTTGCCGACCTTGATCAGCTTACACTCTCCCCGTATATCTGTCCCACCTGAAGGTTTACGTAAGAAGTTGATATTCAGATTGGTCGTGACAGCCAAACCGACCAATCCAATTTCACCCAGAATGGCGACATAAAGAGCAAAATCCGCCAAGGTCATCATGGTTGGGCCAGAAACTGTGCCGCCTGGACGCAATTCCTCTGATCTCACCTGATAAAGCAGAGTGGCTCCACGCGGCGAAACCTTCTCAATTCGGCACTTCTCCAGGCTTTGTGGAAATTCTTGTTGTAAAAATTGTTCTATCTCTGTTTTGGTCGTTTTCATCTTATTAAAAAAATCTTCTATATCAGCCTTAATATAGAAGATTCTTCATAGATAAACCTAGAGAAAAATTAAATAAAAAGTATTTTAATTCCAAGCTTATTTTAAATAACTTAAGGCCTGCTCAAATACCTGCTCAGGCGTTTGAGTTGCATCCAGACGTTTGATCCGTTCAGGATGACGTTGCCATAAAGTTTCATATCCCGCTCTCACTTTCTCAAAGAAAGTGACTTTTTCCTGTTCAAAGCGATCCAGCGCACCACGTTCACGTGCTCGGTTCATCCCCAGTTCAATAGGTGCTTCTAACCAGAACGTGATGTCCGGCATGCGTGCGACAAAGTGGTCATTCAGTAACTGCAACTTGGTTTCGCTCAGACCCCGACCTGCACATTGATAGGCAAAGCTGGCATCGCTAAAACGGTCACATAAGACAATTTTCCCAGCTTCTAATGCGGGCAGAATCACTTGTGCCAGATGCTGGGCACGCGCCGCATACATCAATAACAGCTCAGTATCATGCGCCATGGCTTCTTCATGGTTCACAGCCAGCAACAGCGAGCGAATCTGCTCAGCCATCGGGGTTCCACCGGGTTCACGAGTCAAAATAACATCTTTGCCCTGGGCGATAAAATCTTCATAGATCGAACGAATGAGCGTGGTTTTACCTACACCTTCTGTGCCTTCAAAGCTAATAAACATACTCATTCCTTATTTTTCGAGCGTAAAATCGTCAGATATTCCTGTACGGCTTTATTGTGGTCATTAAGATTGCTCGTGAACTTATGTCCACCATTACCGGTAGCGACAAAATACAGGTTGTCAGAATTATCCGGATGCATGGCTGCTTCAATGGCTTTCTTGCTTGGCAACGCAATTGGCGTTGGCGGCAAACCTGAAATAGTATAGGTGTTATACGGCGTCGGTGTGCGTAAATCTTTACGGGTAATATTGCCATTATAATTATCGCCCATTCCGTAAATCACTGTTGGATCGGTCTGTAAACGCATGCCAATTTTTAAACGGCGTACAAATACCCCAGAAACCTGTTCCAATTCACGATCTACACTGGTCTCTTTTTCAATAATCGATGCCATAATCAGCGCGTCATATTTATTCTGATATGGCAGATCAGTTGCACGTTTCGCCCACGCCTCATCCAGTGCTTTCATCTGTCGCTGATAAAGATTGGTCAGAATTTTACGGTCAGTTTCACCTTTGGCAAAGAAATAAGTATCCGGTGCAAACAGCCCTTCAGGATGTGAAAACGGAATATTCAGTTCTTTGAGTAATTGCTCAGTAGGCAGATGCAGCACTTCTTTGGTGACCAGATCATTTTTCTTCAGGGCATCAATCAGTTGCTTAAAAGTCGTTCCTTCAATCACCAGAATCCGGCTCATCTGGGCATTGTCTGCATCGGAAATCATCTCCAAGACCTGACGGATGCTCATGCCCTGGCGCACTTCATACACGCCCGCTTTCATGCTGTCATGAATCATGATGCGCTGATACAGCTTGAGAATGATCGGAAAACTCACCTGATTTTCTTTGGCCAGACGATCAATAAAACCGGAATAGGTTTGACCAGATTCAATCGCGAGCAGCTGTTTTTTTCCTTCGACAGGATACTCCTTCCACAAACTGCTTTTCAGGATCAACGCCAAGATCAAAGCAATCCCCATCAGGACCAAGGCAATTCCTTTGAAAGATGAGGAGAATCTCGCTTTATTTTTCTTTTTGGCTTTAGGTTTGGAAGCTGACATATTAAGACATCTGGTTCAATCGAAGACGGTTAAAAATTTCAATACAAGCATCGCCATCCAAGGTTCGCTGCTCAAATTGCGTGACAATTTTCATCGGGCTGAGTGCATTGCAGAAAAACAGGCTTTGAATATGGTTGATTTCATCCATATCGATACAGCGTTGCTGACAGCTAATTCCCTGATCTTGCATACGTTGTAGAATTTCTGCACGCATGACACCGAAGACGCCATTATAACGAAGTTCCGGCGTAATCCATGTATTGTTTATACGAATGAAACAATTACTGCTTACCCCTTCGACAACACCGCCCTGTACATCTGTCACCAGGGCCTCAGGCCAGCCGCTTTGATCTGCTTCCTGTTTCAGCAAAACCTGCTCTAGACGGTTTAAGGTTTTTAGCCCTACCAGACTCGGCATGGTCAGTCCTAATGCCTGCTGTAAAATGCCACTTTGAATCTGCTCAAACTTAAAATCCTGTACGGTTTGAGGATAATAAAATAGCCAGAGATCTGCAGGATGATCCGGCAAGCTATAACCGCGCTGACCAATTCCACGACTCAGCACGATTTTCAATGTGCCATTCAGTTCATGTTCTGATGCACGTAAAATCTGTAAGCTTTCTGCAATCAGATCAAGATTGGCATTCAGGCTTAATTTCTGATTGCTAATGTGCAAACGTGCCAGATGACGATCATATAATTCAATCCGGTTATGCCGAATCCGGGCCGTGGTAAAACAGCCATCACCATAATGAAAGCCACGATCCAGCACATCTATCTGGCTGACCTGTTGGGCATTTTTTAAATACAGCATATTTTGCAGCCTCTAAAATGAAAAATTGAGCAGTCAGATTCAGGCTTCACCTATATATCTTTTTTACTCACATCCAATTCTTTTTTAATTATTTTTTATGCAAAAAATCTCAAGCTATTCTTGCCTCATCTAACAAAAGCTAAAAAACTTGAGGCAAAAAATGAACACGCGTAAATTAAAAATTGGGGTACTGGCAGCGCTACTTTCAGCAAGCGCCTTAAGCGTTTCAGCAAAAGATTTCCTGAACGTGTCTTATGACCCGACTCGCGAATTGTACGACAACTTTAATAAAGAATTCAGTGCTTACTGGAAAAAAACCACTGGTCAGGAAGTCAATTATAAACAGTCGCATGGCGGTTCAGGCAAACAGGCACGTGCGGTGATTGATGGTCTGGATGCAGATGTTGTAACACTGGCACTGGCAGCAGATATTGATGAAATTGCAGAACGTGGTTTGCTGCCTAAAGACTGGCAAAAGAAATTCCCGCAGAATTCGACACCCTATACTTCAACCATCGTTTTTCTTGTACGTAAAGGCAATCCAAAAGGAATCAAAGACTGGGGAGATCTGGTTAAACCAGGCGTAGACATTATTACCCCGAACCCAAAAACTTCAGGTGGTGCACGCTGGAATTATCTGGCTGCCTGGGCGTGGGCCAAACACCAGAAAGGTGGCAATGATGCCAAAGCACAAGACTTTGTCCGTCAAATCTACAAACAAACCAAAGTACTGGATTCGGGTGCACGTGGTGCTACCACGACTTTCGCTGAACGCGGGATTGGGGATGTATTACTGGCTTGGGAAAATGAAGCACATTTGGCCGTCCGCGAACAGCCGGGAAAATTTGAAATCATTACTCCTTCTCTGTCTATTCTGGCTGAACCACCCGTGGCAATCGTAGAAAAAAATGCCAAGAAAGATGGTAATGAACATCTGGCCAAAGCCTATTTAAATTACCTCTATTCACCTGCTGGACAGACTGTGGCGGCGAAAAACTTTTACCGTCCACGTAATGCGAATGTATTAAAGCAATACAGTACCGTATTCAAGTCCTTAAAACTGGTCACCATTGATAAAGAATTTGGTGGCTGGACCAAGGTTCAGAAACAGCATTTTGACAATGGCGGTGTGTTTGATCAGATTGTCAAAGCCAATCACGCAAAATAATACTTTAAATGCAGTTCATTATGGCCTTTATTCATAAGGCCATTCTTATTTCAAACACTTAAGAGCTTATTTATCTTTTTTTTTCATATAAAATTCATTTTTAATTATTTTTTATGCATAAAGAATAAGTTTATTCTGCGCTTATGTTACAGAACATATCAGAGATTCAGTCCAGATGAGCATTTCAAACACATTAAAACTTGGGGTTTTAGCAGCTGTTATCTCGGCAACCTCATTTGGTGCAGCAGCACGTGATTTTCTCAATGTATCCTATGATCCGACCCGTGAACTGTATGAAGATGTAAATAAGAATTTTGGCAAATATTGGGAAAGCCGGACTGGTCAAAAAATCAATTTCAAACAATCACATGGCGGTTCAGGCAAGCAGGTTCGTGCCGTGATTGATGGTCTGGATGCAGATATCGTAACGTTAGCATTGGCTGCCGATATTGATGTGCTGGCAGAAAAAGCTAAACTGTTACCTGCGGACTGGCAAAAGAAATTGCCGCAAAACTCGACGCCTTATACTTCAACCATCGTCTTCCTGGTGCGTAAAGGCAATCCGAAAGAGATTAAGGACTGGGGTGATCTGGTCAAACCGGGCGTAGCAATCATTACCCCAAACCCGAAAACTTCAGGCGGTGCACGCTGGAATTATCTGGCGGCTTGGGCTTGGGCCAAACATCAGGCGGGCGGTAATGATAAGACTGCGCAAGAATTTGTCCGTAAAATTTATAAAAATACCAAAGTTCTGGATTCTGGGGCACGTGGTTCAACCACGACTTTTGCTGAACGTGGCATCGGGGATGTTTTACTCGCTTGGGAAAATGAGGCGCATTTAGCCCTTCGTGAACAGCCGGGCAAATTTGAAATTATTACCCCTTCTCTATCTATTCTGGCTGAGCCACCGGTGGCGATTGTAGAAAAAAATGCCAAGAAAAAAGGCAACCAGTACTTGGCTCAAGGTTATTTGAACTTCCTGTATTCGCCATTGGGTCAAGACCTGGCAGGCAAACATTATTATCGTCCACGTAATGCCAAAGTACTGGCCAAATACAGCCAAGTATTTAAGCCATTAAAACTGGTGACGGTTGATCAGGAATTTGGCGGCTGGAGCAAGGTACAAAAAGCCCACTTTGAAAATGGTGGTGTATTTGACCAGATCGTTAAAGCCAACAGCGCGAAATAATTTTCCAAGCTGATTGATATAGGAGCATCGACATGATTCATACGCTTATCGTTCCTGGTGTAGGTGGCAGTGAATACAACCACTGGCAAACCTGCTTACAGCACCGGCTGATGCGATGCTCCCGTGTGCAGCAAAAGGACTGGAATCATCCGATACTGGATATCTGGGTAGCAGAATTTGTCAAAACTCTGCAAGCCATTCCAGCAGAGGTTCAGATTGTCGCACACAGCTTTGGCTGTCTGACCAGTATTGCGGCCCTTGCCCAACATCCCGAACTCAATGCAAAAGTAAAAAATCTGCTATTGGTGGCACCAGCTAATCCGGCACGATTTGGGGAAAATGGTTTTTCGCGCGACAGTCAGACTGACTACAGCACCTATTTTCAACAGCTCAAGCTTCAGGTGCCCACCACGTTATTGATCAGTGAAAATGATCCCTGGTTAAGTTTTGAAGATGCCCACATACTGGCCCAAACCTGGAAAATCAAACCAATTAATCTGGGTGCAGTCGGTCATGTCAATGTCGCTTCTGGTTTTGGCCCTTTTCCTGAAATTGAACACTATTTGATTTCAGAAAACACTATGCCCCATATCAGCAAAGTTGATGAGAGCAAGTGTTATTTTAAATTTGCATTTTAGTCGCTGCAAATTATGCTTGTGCCAAATTTATTTTCTAATTTCGCTGGTTATTTTTAATCAGCATTCTCTCTTTTGAGGAGTAATCATGTCGCAGCGATCCCGAGTGCTGCCAGGATTTGGTCTTTCTCTAGGCTTTACCCTAGCGTATTTGTCATTAATCGTTTTGATCCCGCTGTCAGCTGTTTTTATTAAATCACTGGGCATTGGTTGGGATGGCTTATGGGAAATCCTGAGCTCTGAACGTATCTTGAAATCATTGCAGTTAAGCTTCACCGCAGCCATTGTCGCTGCACTGGTCAATGTAGTATTTGGCCTGTTACTGGCGTGGTGTCTGGTACGTTACAGCTTTCCGGGCAAACGTATTGTCGATGCCCTGGTAGATTTGCCTTTTGCCTTGCCCACTGCGGTTGCGGGTATTGCCCTGACCTCTTTATATGCACCGACCGGCTGGATTGGTCAATATTTAGAACCGATTGGCATTCAAGTCGCTTATACCCCGATTGGTATTACACTGGCATTGATCTTTATTGGCCTGCCTTTTGTGGTGCGTACCGTCCAACCGGTACTGAGTGATCTGGAAACTGAACTGGAAGAAGCGGCTTCTGCACTGGGTGCCAACCGTTTTCAGATTGTGACCAAAGTGATTTTCCCAATTCTGCTGCCTGCGCTGATCACTGGCTTCGCTTTAGCCTTTGCCCGTGGTGTCGGTGAGTATGGTTCGGTGATCTTTATTGCCGGTAACCAGCCTTTTGAAACGGAAATTGCACCCTTAATGATTATTTCTCGTTTAGAAGAATATGACTATGCTGGTGCAACCACGATTGCTGTCGTCATGCTACTGATTTCCTTCGTGATGCTATTCCTGATTAACTTATTACAGGCATGGGCCAGCCGTCGTACCGGGAGAACTGCGCGATGAGTTTAAATACCAACAGTAATGCGCTGGCTGAAAAGCTGCAATCCCGTGATGCAACCCGCGAACCGACTTGGGTACGCTATACACTGCTCACTATTGCCTTAATCTTCTTTTTAAGCTGCTTGATTCTGCCCTTGATTCTGGTTTTTGTTGAAGCCTTTAAACAAGGGGTTGGCGTTTATACCCAAGCGCTGGTGCATCCGGATACTCTGTCGGCAGTAAAACTTACCTTGCTGACGGCTGCAATCGCGGTACCGCTCAACGTCGTATTTGGTGTTGCGGCAGCCTGGTCTGTGGCGAAGTTCAACTTTCCGGGGAAATCATTCCTGACGACCATTATTGATCTTCCTTTCTCGGTTTCACCTGTAATCGCGGGTATGATGCTGGTGCTGATTTTCGGTACCCAAGGCTGGATGGGATCTTGGCTGATGGATCATGATATCAAGATCCTTTATGCGGTGCCTGCAATTGTCCTGGCGACTATCTTCATTACTGTACCTTTTGTTGCACGTGAGTTGATTCCGTTAATGGAAGCACAAGGCACCGAAGAAGAAGAAGCTGCGATTGTACTTGGTGCATCTGGCTGGCAGACTTTCTGGAAAGTGACCCTGCCCAATATCAAATGGGGTCTGATCTACGGCGTGATTCTATGTAATGCGCGGGCCATGGGTGAATTTGGTGCGGTGTCGGTGGTTTCCGGCCATATCCGTGGTGAAACCAATACCTTGCCGCTACACGTCGAAATTCTTTATAACGAATATACCTTTAGTGCTGCGTTTGCCGTGTCTTCGCTTCTGGCTCTCCTCGCAATTGTGACCCTGATTTTAAAAACATGGGTGGAACTGCGCCAGGAAAAACAAGACAAACGTAATGAAGATTCAACAGTTTCTTAAGGAATGCCCACATGAGTATTCAAGTACAAAATATTGAAAAACACTTTGGTGCATTCCACGCACTAAAAAACATTTCGCTGGATTTCCCAGATGGTCAACTGGTCGCACTTCTTGGCCCATCCGGCTGTGGTAAAACCACTTTGCTACGGATTATTGCCGGTCTGGAATCTGCGGATGGCGGTCAGGTGATTTTAGAAGGTCAGGATGCCACCAATGTACATGTGCGTGAGCGTGAAGTTGGCTTTGTATTCCAGCACTATGCCCTATTCCGCCATATGACGGTATTTGACAATATTGCCTTTGGTTTGCGTGTTCGTCCGCGTAAAACCCGTCCATCGGAAGCAGAAATCAAGAAACGTGTGACTCGTTTGCTCGACTTGGTTCAGCTTGGTTTCCTGGCTGACCGATATCCAGCTCAACTTTCTGGTGGTCAGCGCCAGCGTATTGCCTTGGCACGTGCTTTGGCAGTTGAACCGCGTGTATTATTACTGGATGAACCTTTCGGCGCACTGGATGCCAAAGTCCGTAAGGAACTGCGTCGTTGGTTACGTACCCTGCATGACGAACTGCATATCACTTCGATCTTCGTGACTCATGATCAGGAAGAAGCGCTTGAAGTTGCGGATCAGATCGTAGTAATGAACAAAGGTAATGTAGAGCAGATCGGATCTCCACGTGAAGTCTATGAAACACCAAAAACTCCATTTGTATTCGACTTTTTGGGTCAGGCGAACCGTTTTGAAGGTCAGAACCATGCAGGCATCATCCAGCTCGGCGAAGACCGCATTCAATTTGAGGGTGCAAAAAATGCCGCTCAAGGTGAAGTGATTTTATTCGCACGTCCAGATGAACTACGCATCCATGCACAGCCACACGACAATGCCATTCAGGCGACCTTCATTCGTGAATTATGGATCGCGGGTAAAGTAGTTGCTGAGCTAAATGACCGTCAAGGCAATCTGATTGAAATTTTACTGACGCCTGATGAAGCGAGAGCGCATCAATTCCGCCCAAATCAAACTGTTTGGTTAAGTGCGGTGAATTTGCATTTATTTGAAAACCAGGTCGCTTAAGATCAAAAGATGGGGCTTTAAAATGCCCCATCCTCTTCTAGGGTAAGAGAATTATGAATTTCCAACAATTAAGAATTATACGAGAAACGGTTAGACAAAACTTTAATTTAACTGAAGCTTCTGCTGCGCTTTATACTTCACAGTCCGGGGTAAGTAAGCATATTAAAGATCTGGAAGATGAACTGGGGGTGCAGTTATTTATCCGTAAAGGTAAACGTCTACTGGGCTTAACCGAACCAGGTCAGGCACTTTTAGGCATTGTGGAACGCATGCTGGTCGATGCCGACAATATCAAACGTCTGGCCGATGATTTCAATAAAGTCGATGAAGGCACATTGACGATTGCCACGACGCATACCCAGGCGCGTTATGTGTTGCCACCAATTGTCAGCCAATTCAAAAAAGAATTCCCTAAAGTACATTTGATTTTGCAACAGGCCAGCCCGGTTGAAATCACGGAAATGCTACTGCAAGGTCAAGCGGATATCGGTATTGCGACCGAAGCACTCACCACTGAAGATAATCTGGCCAGCGTGCCTTACTATAACTGGCAACACAGTATTATTACCCCGCAGAATCATCCACTGGCAAGCAAAGAACACGTGCTCATCGAAGATCTGGCGCACTACCCGATTATTACCTATCATGGTGGTTTTACCGGTCGCTCCAAGATTGATACCGCCTTTGAAGAAGCTGGTTTTGATGTAGATATTGTGATGTCCGCGCTTGATGCCGATGTCATCAAGACCTATGTAGAAATGAATATGGGCATCGGCATTGTCAACGATGTGGCCTATGACCCGGAGCGTGATTACCGTTTAAAGCAGATTGAAACCGATATTTTCGGCGTAAATACCACCTGGATTGCAGTGCGTAAAGGTCATTTATTACGCGGTTATGGCTACGAGTTTATTTCCCTCTGCTCACCAGACGCAGATATTAAGGCACTGAAAAAAGTGGCTTATCCAGACGAATAAATTGCAGTATTTTAAGTTTTTAATCAAAGAGGCTACATCGCCTCTTTTTTATTTTTTGAGTGGATAAAGAATATAAATATCAAGCATAATCACGTGCATAATAAATTGAATTATACCAAGATGATCAATCATAAATTTGCTCTTTTCTCCGTGGGCTTGTTTTTCTCCGGGTCAGGTTATGCAGCAGCGTTTGAACAATCTAACCAAAGTATCCAATCGTTTTTTGAAAAAAATCATTATGCTGAAGTTTCACTGGCCTGGGTTCGCCCCGATATCAGCGGTCAGGTACAACATACCGAAGAGCTGCAACAATTAGGCATCACCGATTTTTCAACAGGAAATCTTGCCCATAACCAATTGATCTCAAATGCAGCATTAAAATTCCAGTTGAATCCTCAAGTGTCGTGGGGACTGATTTACGATCAGCCTTATTCTCTAGATATCGCTTATCGTTATGATCCTGTTTTTGCAGGTGCAGCACTTCCAATTGAGGCTGCTACCATTCAGTTTAAGAGTCATAATTTGACCTCATTAATTGGCTTTCAACCAGACGATGACTGGAATTTTTATACAGGGCTAAGTTATCAAAGCTTAGAGGGAAATTTATATTTATCCGGGCAGACATTTTATATATTCAATGGTTATCGAGCCACATTTGAACGAGATCCCGCTTGGGGCTGGCTTGCTGGAATCAGTTATCAGATCCCAGAATATTTTTTTAGAACTGCACTGACCTATCGTTCTGCAATCATTCATCATAATAAAACCACTGAATCGATTGTTGTAGGTACGAATCCAGCACCTTATACAGAAATTCAAACTCCTCAGTCAGTGAATCTGGATTTTCAGACAGCTTTAACTGATCAAAATGCGCTCTATGGCACGCTGCGTTGGTCAAACTGGCAAAATTTCGTGATCCAGCCCCCCAAGTTTGGTGCTGTAATTGACTATGTGGCCTTACAGTTTCCGGAAGTAGAAGAAATCAGAATGATTGATTATCGTGAGGATCAATGGTCTGGAAAAATCGGACTTGCCCATCAATGGCCATCTTTTGGCATAAATTCCATCGAACTTTTATGGGATTCTGGTACAGGAAATCCGGCTTCAACATTGAATCCGAGTGATGGCTATTGGGGCATCGGACTAGGTCATCTTTATAAGATTCAAGAAACCTGGGATATTGCTACAGGACTATATTATTTAAAGTTCCAAAAACCTGAAATTTCCTCATCCGAACCTATTACGCCACAGATTGCAGGTTTATCTGCAGTTTCCGATAACAGTGCTTGGGTCCTAGGTTTGAAACTGGGTTATCACTTTTAAAATTATTCTAAAAAACAAAAAACGGGCCGAAGCCCATTTTTTATAAGATTAAAACTTAGAAGCGGAAGCTTACACCCAGTTTCGCTACTGGTAGCCACTTATATTCGTTGTCATTACGAATATCGTCTTCTTCCAGCTGAACTTGTTGGTTAAAGTCAGCAATGACTCCAGAATTTGTAGGAGTAGCAGCTCCACTTGAAGTTAAGTTAACTGTTGGATTTCCATTGTAGTAAGCACCAATTTCACCAAAGACACCCCAACGATTAGTAATTGCTGGAGAGAAACCAATACCTAGGTATGGTGCAATATTATTTTTATAAGATAGGTCACCACTAATACGTGCATCTCCATTTGCTCGGAATTCAACATCATTTACGGAGAAGGTTTCACCAGAACGAACTCGGCGATCGATATCATATTGATTATCAACATAAGCTACACCGGCTGCCATATAGAACCAGTTTGCCCAAGGACGAATTTCAGCATTTAGATAAGTCAGATTATTGTCCATATCCAAGTCATAATCAGAACCATTGATTGATAAATCATCCGACCAGGAAATGTCTCCACCGTTATAACCTAAAGTGACGCCTACATATGGGTTAGCACTCCAGGAAATTGCACCACCATAACCGGTAGTACCGACTTCAGCACGAACAGAAGCTGGTTTAAAGAAAGAGAATTCAGCAACGCCTTCATCTGTTACGATTGTTTCATCAGCAGCCATCGCAGAACCCGCTGCTAGAGCTAAGACTGATACTGCTAAAATATTATGTAAAGATTTCATTATTTCTCTCCTCAAAAGAACTTATTTTGATCATTAGTTATTCGTGATAGGCTCAATATAAAGGACTTAAAAAATATTTTTTATTCACATTTTGCTCATCTTTTGTTATTTTTTGATACAAATTAATTTTTCTTGTTGAGAACCAAGTGTTTTCTAACACTTCTCCTACATTTCAACATAATGAAAAAGTACACTTATCACTTTAATAATTTCACGCTTTCTACACTTCTGGTTATTTTTCATCTATTTTTAGTGCTTTCAACTATTTTTCCTGCAATATAGTGTAAAATCTAGAAAATTTTTTTCTGGAAGGAAGATCATGTCGCAGCTTTCAACAATCATTGAACAAGCGTTTGAAGACCGTGCGAATTTTACAGCTGCAGATTGCTCTGCTGAAATTCGTCAAGCAGTAGAGGAAGTAATTGCTGGTCTAGACAATGGTACTTTACGTGTTGCTGAAAAAATCGATGGTGAATGGGTTGTTCATCAATGGATTAAAAAAGCGGTATTGTTATCATTTAAATTGAACGACAACAAACCAATGGAAGCTTGTGATCTTCGTTTCTATGACAAAGTAGAGACTAAATTCTCAGGTTGGACTGAAGAACAATTCAAGGCTGCTGGCGTACGTGTTGTACCGCCTGCTGTTGCACGTAAAGGTTCTTTCCAGGCCAAAGGCGTGATCTTGATGCCTTCTTATGTCAACATCGGTGCTTATGTAGATGAAGGCACGATGGTTGATACTTGGGCAACTGTAGGTTCATGTGCACAAATCGGTAAAAATGTTCACTTGTCAGGTGGTGTAGGTATTGGTGGTGTGCTTGAACCGCTTCAAGCGAATCCAACCATTATTGAAGATAACTGCTTTATCGGTGCACGTTCTGAAATCGTTGAAGGCGTAATCGTTGAAGAAGGTTCTGTGATTTCAATGGGCGTATTCATTGGTCAATCGACCAAGATTTATGACCGTGCCACTGGCGAAATCCATTATGGTCGCGTACCAGCAGGTTCTGTCGTTGTTGCAGGTAGCCTTCCATCTAAATGTGGTACTTACAGCTTATATGCTGCCATTATCGTAAAAAAAGTTGATGCACAAACTCGTTCTAAAACAAGTCTGAACGATCTATTACGCGAAGACTAAGATGTTTTAACTTAGAGGATACATTCGTGTTCCTCGGAGCCTCAACCGCTCCTCGTCTCTACGATTAGTAATGATCGTAGGGATTTTTATTTTTATACCCGGTTATTTATTTTTCATTGGTTAGTTTTGTTATGAATACGCTTCGATCTTCCGCAATTCCTGTCTCTGATCCGTCTGCGGGTTTACGCATTACGGAGATTTTCTATTCATTGCAAGGTGAAGCCAATGCCGCAGGACTGCCAACGGTATTTATCCGTTTAACCGGTTGTCCATTACGTTGTAGCTATTGTGATACCACCTATTCCTTTGAAGGCGGTGAGCGTCAGTCTCTGGACGATATTATCCAGACCACGCTAGATTTTAAAACTCCTTATGTCTGTGTGACCGGTGGTGAACCACTGGCACAACCAAATGCCCTACCCCTGATGCAGCGATTTGCAGATTTAGGATGTCAGGTTTCACTTGAAACCAGTGGCGCTTTAGATGTGTCCAAAGTGGATTCACGTGTTTCCAAAGTTTTAGATTTAAAAACACCAAATTCAGGTGAAGTTGCACGGAATTTGCTTGCTAATCTCGATCATTTAACTGCACATGATCAAATCAAGTTCGTAATATGCAATCGTGAAGATTATGAATGGTCAAAGCAGCAGTTAGAACTGTACCAACTTCAAGACAAAGTGAGTACAGTTTGGTTTTCGCCTGCATTTGCGGTTGAAAAAGGTGCGGTTCGTTTACCACCACTGGCAAGTGATTTGGCTCAGTGGATTTTAGAAGACCATCTCCCTGTTCGTTTCCAGTTACAGCTACACAAGTTGTTATGGAATGATGAAACTGGTCGTTAATTTTTTGTAAAGTATTTTTTTTGGAGAATCAGCTTATGCGCCCTCGTGCCATTGTCCTGTTATCTGGCGGATTAGACTCAACAACATGTCTGGCTTGGGCGCAGGCACGCTATGAATGTATCGCACTTAGTTTTCGATATGGTCAGCGTTCAACGACCGAGCTGGATGCAGCAAAAGCTTTAACGCAACGTGCGGGTGTGGAACATAGAGTGATCAATATTGATCTGGGTAATCTGGGTGGCTCAGCCCTTACCGATCATAGTATTGAGGTACCTGACCATGAACAGGCTGGCATTCCGATTACCTATGTTCCAGCACGTAATACTATCTTCTTGTCTTACGCCTTAGCAGCAGCTGAAGTATTCGAAGCTGAAGCGATTGTCATCGGAATTAATGCGGTTGATTACTCCGGTTATCCGGATTGCCGTCCGGAATTTATCGAGGCATTTGCCAACATGGCACGCCTTGCGACCAAGGTTGGCGTAGAGGGTCAGGCGCTCAAATTTGAAACACCTTTGTTACATTTATCCAAAGCAAATATCATTCGCTTAGGTATTGAACATGGCGTAGACTACAGTCAAACGGTGTCATGCTATCAAGCAGATGACCAAGGACGTGCCTGTGGCAAATGCGACAGTTGTCGTTTACGTAAACAGGGTTTTGCGGACGCAGGTGTTGAAGACCCGACACGTTATATACCGTAATAACAAGGTAGAGTTTATGAAGAATTTAAAATCAAGCATCGTGCTTTCAGCAATTGTCTCAGCTGCTGCTATGTTCGCAACTACGGCTCAAGCGGCTGATGACAAATTACAACAAGCTTATAAAAGCACCAATGTAAAATCTGCATTGATCAATGTTTGTAAAAATGAAACTGGCAAAAGCAAAAAATTGACATCTGCTGAAGTCAGCAAATATTGTGGTTGTGCTATTGAAGCAGATGGCAAATTAACCAATGCACAAAAATGGGAAATTCAAAGCACTATTAACCAGAAGAAAAGCCCAGGCACTTTAGCTTTTGTACAGAAGCAGAATAAAGATCTTCAAGCATGCTTTGGTCCACAGTTAACAGGCAAACTGAAAACTTTGACTGAAGAAGCGATGAAATCAGCTCAAGCGGCACCAAAGAAATAAGATCTGATTATTCTTTGATAAAATAAGCCACTATAATAATGTGGCTTATTTTTTTTGAAAAAATTTCAAGAAAACAGGAGTTTTTATGTCTGAAATGAGTTTGCTTGACCAAAATTTTCCTGCGACGACAGGCGAAATCAATTTAACCCAGTTAAATACAGAATGGCTGGTGATTTATTTTTATCCTAAAGATTCTACACCGGGCTGCACAACTCAGGCAGTAGGATTTTCCTGTTTAAAAGATCAGTTCGATGCTTTAAATACCACAATTCTTGGCGTATCCCGTGATTCGGTAAAAGCTCATCAGAACTTTACTGAAAAGCAGAACCTGAGTATTAACCTGATCAGCGATAAAGAAGAAGTGTTGTGCAATCACTTTGATGTGATTAAAGAAAAGAACATGTATGGCAAACAAGTAATGGGCATTGAGCGTTCAACTTTTATTTTCCATAATAGCCAACTGGTCAAAGAATACCGTAAGGTCAAAGCAGCAGGTCATGCAGAACAAGTTCTGGAAGATTTAAAAGCTTTGCAAGCTGCTTAATTGCATGCTTATCGTATAGACAAAAGCTCGAAATATTCGAGCTTTTTTTACAATAACGTTCATATCATCAAGTATTTTATATCTACCCTAGTTCATTTCACACTGGCCTGATAGATGAAGATTAACTTTATCCCCTACCCCGGCAATTCCTTTTTTCATACCAAAATCCCTACGGTTAATCACGGCAGATGCCTGAACATCAAGCAGGTTGGCATTTGACATACTGGGTTTAAACGTGGTTTCAAAAATCACAGGTTTGGTCACACCACGCAGGGTTAAATGACCTAAAACATTGTATTTGCCATTACCCAAGTCTTTAAACTGGATACTTTTAAAAATTACAGTCTTATATTTTTCTACATAAAACAGGTCTTCGCCCAAAATCATATGTTTAAATAGCGGCTTACTAAAGCTTAAACTTTCTACATCCATGACCAGATGGGTTGAGGCATTTTGCGGTGCTTTAGCATCAAACTGCATCGTGGATTGAACCTGATTGAACTTGGCTTTAACCACAGTAAGACCCATCGACTTAATCTCAAAACCGACATCACTTTTGGGAGTTAAGGTCCATGATCTTGCAAAAGACTGACTAGTCAAAGCTAAACACATCGCTAGGCCAAGGAGCCCAGTTTTTATTGTTGTTTTCAATTTTAAATCCACCTTGTTTAATTTCTTATTGATCGGATTTAAGTCCACGGCTTAATCTGAAACTAATTTTTTTGTTTTTTGAGCGAACAGGTTTTCGTTATTTTTATACCAGTTTATTGAAGTTTTTGTAAAATCATTCATGACTAACGGACAAAATACTTGAGCTGATTTTTTTCTGATAAGTGGCCCTGCTAGGCGAGCAGGAAACTGGTTTCATCTTATAAAATTCTGATTTTATAAATTTTTTATATAAGACAGATCGTTTATTTTAAGTTCAATTTATATTGGAAATATCCATGTGCTTGCAGCACTGAAAAGAGTTGTTTTCTGCGCTGCCTATTCTCCATCACTATCTAAAATGACACGCTTAGATAACTCTTAACCGATCTATCGGCTTTCGTAGCCTGAATCAAATACTGAGAATTAATGACACTGCGACGCCCCACATAGTACAGGCAATAATAGCATCCAGTATTTTCCATGCTTTTGGATGTTGGAACCAAGGCGTCAGTATCTTTGCCCCATATCCCAAACTAAAGAAGAAAAACCAGGAAGCACAGACAGCACCTAAAGCAAACCACCATTTTCCTAAGGCGTATTGGGTTGAAATTGATCCAATCAATATGACTGTGTCTAAGTAAACATGCGGATTTAGCCAGGTAAAAGCCAGGCAGATCATCAGTACTTGTAGAAAATGCTCTGTTAGCTGATCACTTGGTGCTAAAACCTCTGTTGATTTAAATGCGCTGATCGCATGGTGCAAACCATAATAAAATAGGAATCCTGCGCCAATATATTTAGAAAATATAACAATATCCGGATAATGTTCAATGACGCGCGCAAAGCCCAGTACGCCAAGCAGAATTAAAATGGAATCAGACAAGGCACAAATCACACAGACCCAGAACACATGCTGTTGTTTTAAACCTTGTTTTAATACAAAAGCATTCTGTGCACCGATACTGATAATCAGGCTCATTCCCACAGCAAAACCACTCACCATATAACTGAACATCACATTCCCCTTTTTTGAATAAATGAATTATTCAACAAAATGGATGCGATTAATTAAAACTAAGTTAATATCAATTTAACTAAATTATTTTTAGATAACAGATATGCTGAATGCGAAACAATGTGATGCTTTTTACGCAGTTGCAAAAACGGGAAGTTTCGATCTGGCTGCCGAGCAGCTAAATATTACTGCCTCGGCAGTGACCCTTCGTGTTCAAAGTCTGGAAAAAAAATTGGGACAATTGCTTCTGGTGAGAGATCGGCCTTGCCGCGTGACCCAATCAGGACAAACTTTATTGCATTATTTACAGCATCAACGTTTGCTAGAACAGAATCTGATGCAGGATCTGGGTGGACAGCTGCAACATGAACGTTTCTACTGCCTGAATATTGCCACCAATGCTGATTCACTCGCGACCTGGCTATTACCAACCTTACAAACCCAGCTGATCCAGCATAAAATTGTGCTGCATTTTCAGGTAGATGATCAATCACAGACTCATCATCTGTTAGAAGCAGGTCTCGTCAATGCCTGTTTGAGTACAGAGAGTAAGGCAATGAAAGGTTGCCGGGCTGAGTTGATGGGACAGATGCAGTATCGTCTGGTCGCCACCCCTAACTTTTCCCGAAACTGGTTTCATCAAGGGGTACATCGGGATGCGCTACGCCTTGCCCCTGCCATTATTTTTAATGAAAAAGACCAACTCCATACCCAATTTATTCAGCACGAATTTGGCCTGAACCTTGCTCAATATCCTCATTTCTTTATTCCATCGACCCATGCGTTTTTTGATGCGATTGTCATGGGTCTAGGATATGGCTGGCTGCCGGACTATCAAACCAGGGATTTGCTGGAGTCAGGTGAACTGCTTGAACTTTCGAGTGAGATGCGAATTGAAGTACCCTTGTATTGGCATCACTGGAAAGAACAGTCGTCTGCCCTGGAAATTTTAGGCGAATGTTTGAAACAGCATGCTCAAACTACCATGAATCAACCCATAACAACCTGATACTTTTAAACTAGATTGGTTTTATCATTCTGGGCAAATTTTTCACTGAGTTGCTGATAGGTCGTGGTTTTTTGGAAATTCTCTAGAAAATCAATTGTGCCTTGTGGAAATTTATCCCGTTGAATTTCGCCACGATAATAAGCTTCACGCATCGGCGTGGCGGATAAGGCATCTTCAAGACTGTCAAGTTCGACCATTTCCCATTCTGGGAAAAACTTTAAATAATAAGAAGAATCATCTTTAAAGTGCCCAATCAGCCCGACTTTGGCATCCGGTTCAATAACCTGGTTCACCAGCGATTTCACCAGTTTTTGCCATTTTTCATCATTATAAACATCTATGACTTCTACAAATTTGATCCGAGCCCGATCTTCTGGACTAAAATTTGACAGGATCATGGCTTCACGCTCCGAAGCCAAAAATGGATTCTTGATATTACGTTCATTTTGTGCAGAACCAAGAGCCAAAATCACATTCTGACTGTGCTGCAGGGCAATGTTAATCGTTTGCATGTGTGCCAGATGAAAAGGCTGAAAGCGGCCAATGAAAACCAGATAATCAAATGTATAGTTCATAAGGGATCAGTTTTTTATGACTCATGAGTTGTGCTGTCCCAATAAATATGCGACATAATCATTCCCATAAAATCAAATTAAGTTTTAAAGCAAGGATAGTACGATGACACTGAGCTGTATTCAACAACCTCATGAGCATTTGAATGCGAATTTAGAACATGGTGTACTCACTTTAGCCATCAATCGCCCGGAAGCGAAAAATGCGTTATATAGCGAGCTGTATCTCTGGATTGCGAAAGCTTTAGATGAAGCTGATCGGGCGCCTGAAGTTCGTGTAGTTGTATTACGTGGTCAGGATGCAGACTTTAGTGCGGGCAATGATATGCAGGATTTTATGAAATCTGCCGCGAAGAAAGGTCAAGCACCCGCTGCTGAAGGCCCGCCGTTTATTTTACTCAAATCTGCTGCAAAATTTTCCAAGCCTTTGATTGCTGCGGTGCGTGGTGTTGCGATCGGCATTGGCGTGACGATCTTATTACATTGTGATCTGGTCTATAGTGACAATACTGCCCTGTTCCAGATTCCATTTGTCAGTCTGGGTCTATCACCTGAAGGCGCTTCAAGCAAGCTGTTGATTCAGCAAGCAGGTTATCATAAAGCGGCCGAATTATTGCTGACTGCGCAAAAATTCAATAGTGAAAAAGCACTCGACGCAGGTCTGGTGAATAGCATTGAAGAAGATGTTTACACCAAAGCAGCAGCACAAGCTGCCCAGCTCTCTGCCCTGCCATTGGCATCACTGGTGCAATCTAAAGCCTTGATGAAACACAATGTGAATGAAATTGTAGAATGGATCGACCATGAAGCAGAAATTTTCATGCAGCGTGTTGGCTCGCCAGAAATGCTGGAAGCGGTTCAAGCCTTTATGCAAAAACGTAAACCTGATTTCACACAATTCAACTAATTTTCAAACTTATGAGTTCAATGAGGTGGTTTAGACTGCCTCAATCTTTTATTTTTCGAAGAATCTGAAGTATGCCAAATCAAAACTCCCAAACCTCTTCCCAAACAACGGACAGTTCAAATCCAGAAAAGAAACGTTATTACGAACCTGCACCTCAAGATATAGATGTCGATAATTTTCGTAAGGTGATTGAAAGCCGACGTTCGGTGCGTAAATTTACCAAAAAGCCAATTCCTGTCGAAGTTCTGGATGCCTGTCTGGATCTGGCGTTGTTGGCCCCGAATTCTTCGAACTTGCAGCCTTGGACTTTTTATGTGGTACAAAATTCAAGCAAGAAAAAACATCTGGTCAAAGCCTGTATGAGTCAACTGGCAGCCAAAACAGCTTCTGAACTAATTGTCTGTATCGCACGTACCGACCGTATTGATGAAATGGCGAAACGTAATGTGAATGAATTTCCATTTCCTGAAGCTCCGCCCGCAATTAAGAAATACTATAAATATATTCCTTACAACTATAAGACTGGTTATCTGAATGCTTTCGGTAACTTTAAAAAAGTAGCTTTCAAAGTTGCCCGTACACTGGACAAACAAATGCCAGTTTCTGCTTTCAGTCCGGCTGATGCGAAACTGTGGGCGACCAAAACGACGGCGCTCGCTTGTGAAAATCTGGTCTTAGCTTTACGTGCTTATGGTTTTGACAGCTGTATGATGGAAGGTTTTGATGAGCCGATGGTTCGTGAAATTCTGAAATTGAATGATGAACAGTATCCGGTCATGGTAATTGGTGCGGGTGAACGTGCTGAAGACGGCGTGTTCTTCCCGCAGTACCGTTTTGATCGTGAGCTGTTTATTCAGAAGGTTTAAGTACGTTTATTGAATGAATATCACGGCCTCGACTGTTTTCTTAAATTAACTGATATACGCGTAGGCATTTTCGTTACTTTGACAGGCCAAAGTAACCAAAGCCATTGCCAGACAGAAGGTTCATCCTTGAACTTCTGTCTGGCAGGTGACATCCATGTCACCTCAATGTAAATTCACTACTATTTTGAAAAGAAATAATATTTGATACGCGGATGGCGAAAAGGAAGAAATCTATTTAGAGCAAATACAAGTCGATGCTAAATCATTTTTTAAGAATAGTTCGCTCTTAATTTCCGATAATCAATCCAGTTACAATGAAATCCGACCGGTACCCGAACTGGTAAATGAATCGTTGCAATGGGTCCTTCTGTAATATGCTGGGCATCCAGAATTACAACTTTCGAGGGGCTACAATCTAAAGCATGGATATAAGACATTAGCCAGCCATCATTTTCAGCCTGAGCATTTTCCCGTGCGACAAAGACTGCCTCACCAGTAACCCAGTTTTCTCCAAAGGAGTAACTTTCTGTGGTTCTGGTTCTTAAATTAAAACACATCACCGTATTGCTGCTGACATGGGAAGGATCGTCAAATTCACCAAAAGAAATACTATAGATATAACGATACTGTCGCCCAATAAATGCTTCATTAATCCGTGGAAATTCCTGCTTGATATTTGATAATACGGTTCGTGTCACTTTTCCCGTTCCTTGTTCAAAAATAAAGCGCTCTAATCGTATATCCTGATCTTCGATCGGTCCCTGAATCGAGCGGATCAATGCTTTGGAGTGCACTGGAATAGGGAATACGACTATGCAGAATTTCTGCACTGTATTGAATGGATTTACTAAGCGTATTTTTGAGCATTCTGCTCAGCAGTTTTGGCCACGGCATTGTTATTTTCCTTATTGTATTTTTTCTTTGGATTATTCTGGCAGAAATGATAATAACAAAAGCAGGTCGGCTGGTTTCTGAATCTAGATTAACGGCGCGCTAAGTCAAACGCGCCGCAGCAGAGCATCAATTTTATAATTTTAGACTTTGATATCCAGAAGCTGAATAAACTCAAAGGCCGGCTCTTCATAAGGATGACTTTCTTTCAGCGCCTTGGCCACATCGACTGCCTTTTCATCAGGCACCAGAATTTCTACCCGCCATTCTTCTACCTGTTCCAGTTTACCCACTTCACCAATATGCGGATCTGCACCTTCCTGTGGTTTAAACTGTCCGGTTCCTAAAACCTGCCAGGCACAATTCGTATACTCACCAATACCGCCCGCTCCTGCTGCAAATATCGCATTCTTGGTGTCTTCCAGGTTTTCATCCGGCACGTAATAAATCAGCTTTAACATATATTCCTTCCTACAATTCAGATACTTGTTGTATTGTTAAGTGCTTGGGTAATCATCTTCAATGCAGGATTTTGAGAAATCTTGTTAAATGTTGCATACAAGCCCAGTTTTGGCAGTGCCTGATCAGTCTGGACAATTTTTACATGCTCATTCAAAAACCGCAGTAAATATTCAGGCGCAAAACTAAAGCCCATTCCCATATTGGTCAGATTGATGTGTTGCAAGACATTGGTCACCCACAACAGCTGTTCATGCTCAAGCTGATCAATGCAGAGTAGTCTATCCAGCTTTTCATAAAATACGGGCGAAGCATTCTGCTCACACATAATTATATTATGGTTTTTTTAGTTCCTGTAATTTCAGGATTCGATCTGTAGAATGTAAGTGCTGAGCGGCTATCAGATAAATTTGCTCGGTTAATAAATGAATATTCTCAAAATCTGGATGGTCCAGATGAAAGCGGGTAATACATAAATCCAGTTCAGCATTTTTTAGCCGCTGAATCTGTTCCATACAGGTCAGGCTATGCAGATGGATTTTTAAGTCCGGCATGGTTTTTTTAAGCTGGGCCAGAATCTGTGGCATCACTTTTATTTCTGCGACATTCAGAAAGCCAATGTGAATCTGGTTATTTTTCTGCTGCGCAACCTGACGCGCTGCTGCCACTGCCAGTTTGGCATTTTCCAGTGCTTTTTCGGCATAGATCTGAAAAGCCTGCCCTTCATCGGTGAGTTTGACCTTTCTGGATGAACGATCAAACAGCATGACGCCTACTTCCTGCTCCAGATCCTTAATTTGCTGGCTTAATGACGGCTGAGCGGTAAACAGTTTTTCGGCAGCCTTGGTAAAACTTTGTTGCTGCGCCACAGTAATAAAATAGCGTAAATGTCGAAGTTCCATAGCCTGCCCGGTTTCTGATCAGGTCAGCATCTTAAGATTATGACCCACGTATTGCAAATAAGAATAGGTCGATAGTTTATATGAATATCGCTATATCAACAGATCCTGTTTTACTAGACTGCCTGATTATATAGATAGCTTGTTCTTCACCTATACACATGGAGTCTTGTATGACACAACACTATGACACTGATGTTCTGATCATTGGTACCGGTCCTGCAGGTTCAACATTAGGTTTGGCCTTGGCCAATTATGGTATCAAGGTACAACTGTTTACCCAGTTTAGCTGGCTGGCCAATAGTCCACGTGCCCATATTACCAATCAGCGTGCCATGGAAGTATTACGTGATTTAGGTATTGAAGAACAGGTTAAAGAGATTGCAACACCATGGGAACAGATGGGTGAAAGCCTGATTACCACCAGTCTGGTCGGCGAAGAAATCGCCCGTTTAAGTGCATGGGGTACCGGTGATGAACGTCATGGTGACTATATCCAAGGCAGTCCATGTCCATTAGTCGATCTGATTCAGCCAAAAATGGAAGCTTTACTGGTGAAAAATGCCGGTGAACGTGGTGCAATTTATAACTTCAATACTGAATACCTGTCACATGTGCAGGACGAAGATGGCGTGACTGCTACTTTCCTGAACCGCATTACCAATACTGAATTTAGCTTAAGAGCAAAATATCTGGTGGGTATGGATGGTGCTAAATCTCGTGTATTGGAACAGCTCGGCTTGCCACTGGAAGGCGTGATGGCACGTGCCGGTACCGTCTATGTGACCTTTAAAGCTGATCTTTCTCAATACGTTCAGCACCGTCCTGCGATTCTGCAATGGATCGTGAATCCTGAAGCCAGCTTTGGCGATCTCGGTATGGGATTGTTACGTGCCATTACGCCATGGAATGAATGGATCATGGGTTGGGGCTTTGACATTTCCAAAGGCGAACCACAAGTGACTGAAGAACAGGTCCGTGCCCGCCTGAATGCTTTTGTTGGTACTGAAGTCGAAGAAGTTGAAATCCAGAAATTATCGTACTGGTATGTGAACCAGACCTGGGCCACTGAATATTCTAAAGGTCGCGTGTTCTGTGGTGGTGATGCAGTACACCGTCATCCACCATCGAGTGGCCTAGGTTCAAATACCTGCATGCAGGATGTCTTTAATCTAGGCTGGAAACTGGCATACGCGGTAAAAGGCTGGGCTGCACCTTCCCTGCTGGATTCCTATACCACCGAGCGTGCACCGGTCGGCAAGCAGATTGTAGCGCGTGCGAACCAGTCACGTTTTGATTATAAATACCTGAAAGAAGTCTTTGGTTTTGATCAAGGTGTGACGACTCAGAAGCAAATGCTGGAACGTATCTTTGCGGAAGATGAGCAAGGTGCTGAAATCCGTCAAAAACTATTTGAAGCTTTGGAAATTAAAAACTTCGAATTTAATGCACAAGGTGTAGAACTGAACCAGCGATATAGCTCCAATACGGTGATTGCAGAATCCGAGCCTGAGATTTTTGAAAAAGATGAGCAGCTTTATTTACAGGCAACCACTCGCCCAGGCGCTAAAGTTCCGCATACTTGGCTGATCAATGCCAAAAGTCAAAAGCAGTCGACTTTAGATATTACCGGTAAAGGTCGTTTTACCCTGCTCACAGGTTTATCTGGCAAAGGCTGGAAACAGGCTGTTGAAGTACTGAACTTACCTTATCTAGATGTGATTCAGATTGGTTCACGTGACTATCGTGATGTGTATGGAACCTGGAATGCCAAGTCTGAAATTCATGAATCTGGTGCTGTGCTGGTTCGTCCGGATGGTTATGTGGCTTGGCGTTATCAGGACAGTACCAATAAAGCTTTTGATTATGAAAATACGTTAAAGGCGGTATTGAAGCAGGTTCAATTGGTTATTTAAATTATAAAGCCACCTTAATGGGGGCTTTCTTAAAGCTGATGATCAAGAACCCTGCAGCAAGTAACTGCCCACAACGAACAATATTTGTAGTCCTACAACAATACAAAACAACATCCAGCCTTTCTGACGCATTGCCGCCTTATCCATTATTCTAAGTGTTTTAGCCATGTCATCACCTCATCTTTGAGAATTGATACTGAACCGATCTATTCCATCTTTCTTTTATAGTGCAATAAAGTTGTGCATAAAACATACCATAGCACTTTATATACAATATAAAAGCAAAATCTAAACCAACTCAGCAGGAAGAAAAAAAATTAAAAAATCAGAATGCTTAAAAAGCAAAAATCCACCAAATTGGTGGTTGAATAATCCTATGTTAGTGAATTTATTTTAATTTTTCCATACAGTAAAATTAAGATACTATTTAAAAACAATATTTATAATAAAAAATTCATTCACCTTGTTTTAATTTCCAAGATGAGAATAAAAACACGGACATTGTACCAGCCAAATTCACTGCTAATTCTGCATGTCTTGGAGAAGGTTTAAAGTTTATTTTACCTTGCCCATGAGCATCACCCATTTTATTTCTCAATGATCCTAAACCTTCAATGATGGAACTACATCCTCCGAGAATTTGTTTGAAAGTCTGCTCCGTATGTTGAGATGGAGCAAGGTTTAATTCTTTACTCACCAATCTATACAGTTGATTTATATCTGGAGCATTGCCATAACCGACTTCGTATTCATCAAGAATATATTTGCAGGTCGATTCTAAAAGTGTTCGAGCTAATGTAATCGCACCTTCGGGATCTGTACTTCTTCGCTCTAATGCTTTCTGCCATATTTGATGTATATAATCCGAGCTTAATTCAGCAATCTTCAACTGTACTACCTGATCCAATGGAGGAACATCTAGACTTTCTAATACATTAAATAATTCTTTAAATTCTGAATAAATATAATTTTCACGTTCAGCGTAAGATTCAAAATCCCACTTAATCCTAGCTTCAAATTCATCTAATGTGCGTGTGTCTTTAATAAAAAATGGAATATATTCATAAAAGTTTTTAAATGTCAGTAACTCTTGTCTAAGCTGCATAAATGCCTCTGAAGAACCTTTTTCATAAGTATCAGTAGCTCTAGCTATTAGCAATTCTTGTAAAAGTAAAACTTTTTCAATTAAATCGGACATTTGAGGACTCTTTATTCATTTTTTAATCTTTTTCAATTCTATATCTAATCACCTATAAATCTATAATTTGCTTATTAAAAAAGCCCCTTTCGGGGCTTTTTTAATTCTTGATTATATCAATTAGCCAATAAATTTACGTGCATTACGGAACATACGTAACCAAGCACCGTCTTGATCCCAGTCTTCTGGTTTCCAGGAATGCTGGAGCGCGCGGAAGTTACGTTCAGGGTGCGGCATCATAATCGTTGCACGACCATCCTGAGAGGTTACACCGGTAATACCTTCTGGTGAACCGTTCGGGTTCAACGGATATTGTTCAGTTGCATTGCCATGGCTATCTACATAACGTAGAACCACCTGATTCGCTGCATTCAATGCAGCAAAGTTTTCCGCAGTTGCAACTGCACGACCTTCACCATGCGCCACAGCGATCGGCAGAATCGAACCTTGCATGTCTTGTAACAATACTGAATTCGACTTTTCTACACGAACGTTCACTGCGCGCGCTTCAAATACTTCAGACGTATTGCGATGGAAACGTGGCCAAGCATCCGCACCCGGAATTAACGGAGCCAATTGAGACAACATTTGACAGCCGTTACAGATACCCAGCGAGAAGGTTTCTTGACGGTTAAAGAATTTCTCAAACTGGTCACGTAATTTAGCATTGAACAATACGGATTTCGCCCAGCCGCCGCCAGCGCCCATCACGTCACCATACGAGAAGCCACCACACGTCACCAGACCTTCAAAATCATCCAGGCTGATACGACCTGCCAGCAAGTCACTCATGTGGACGTCAACGGTATTAAAACCGACTTTGTCGAAAGCTGCCGCCATTTCAATATGACCATTCACACCCTGCTCACGCAGAATTGCCATATTTGGACGACGCAAGTTAATGAAAGGTGCTTCAATCGCTTCGTTCAAGTCGAATGTTGGTTGGGCGATAATACCTTTGTGCGCTTTATCAGTAATTAAGGCAAATTCCTGATCTGCAGTTTGTACGTTGTCACGTAGGCGCTGGATTTGATGAGAAACTTCAGTCCATGCCACTTGCAGGTCAGCACGTTCAAGTACCAGACCATTGATAGACAATTGGTCAGAATTATTTACAGTACCCACCACTGCAATTGCATCTTTAAGCGTAGATGCTGCAACTTCAGCTTGTAGATCTTCCCAGTCTGCTTTGGCAATTTGCAGAACTGCACCAATCTCTTCAGCAAATAGGCTTGCAGTTGATTGATCTTCTAGAGCGACACCCAGACGTGATGCGAACATCATTTCTGCAACAGTTGCCAATAAACCACCATCACCGATGTCATGATACGCTTTGATTAAGCCACGGTTGTTCCAGTCTTGAACCAATGCGAAAAATGCTTTGAAGTCATCGAAACTGTCGACATCAGGCGTCACTGAACCGATTGCTTTATACACCTGCGCCAGAATCGAACCACCTAGACGGAACTGACCTTTAGACAGATCAATACGAACCAATATAGATTCAATATCTTTCAGTTCAGGAGTCAATGTTTGACGCACATCAGTCACTGGCGCAAATGCAGTGATCACGCCCGACATTGGAGAAGTCACAGACTTGTCTTCACCTTCATCATTCCAGGTGGTACGCATAGACAATGAGTCTTTACCGACTGGAATCGCGATACCCAGTGCAGGACACATTTCCATACCGATGGCTTTCACGCCTTCGAACAATGCCTGATCTTCGCCCGGTTGACCCGCAGCAGCCATCCAGTTTGCAGACAATTTGATGTCGCTGATTTTTTCAATCTTCGCAGACATGATGTTCGAGATCGATTCAGCCACCGATAAACGTGCAGAAGCAGCAGGATTTAACAAGGCTACTGGAGGACGCTCACCCATTGCCATCGCTTCACCAGTGTAACCGACAAGACTTGTTGTAGTCACAGCAGCATCTGCGACAGGAACCTGCCAGCGACCTACCATTTGGTCACGTGCGACCATACCGGTAATTGAACGGTCACCAATACTGATCAGGAATGATTTAGAAGCCACAGTCGGGTTCTTGATCACGCGATAAATCGCATCTTTCAGATCAGTCACTTTAGACGCATCAAAGTCATCGCCTTTACGCGGAGCAGTTTCATATGAACGGCTCATACGCGGTGTACCACCAAGCATGACTTGCATTGGCATATCCACTGGCTTGTTGCCGAACAATGGATCTTCAACAGTTAAGTGACGTGCTTCAGTCGCTTCACCGAGTACTGCAAACGGACAACGTTCACGTGCACAGATCGATTCGAATAACGGTAGAGATTGTGGACGGATCGCAAGCACATAACGCTCTTGCGCTTCGTTTGACCAGATTTCCATTGGTGACATGCCTGGCTCAAGCGATGGGATCTTACGCAGATCAAGCACCGCACCAAGCTCGTGGTCATTAACTAGTTCAGGCATGGCATTCGAGATACCGCCCGCACCGACGTCATGTACAGAAACGATCGGGTTCTCATCTTCCATGCGCCAGCAAGTATCGATGACTTCCTGACAACGGCGTTCCATTTCCGGGTTTTCACGTTGTACAGAAGCGAAGTCCAGGTTTTCACCCAGTTTACCGCTGTCTACAGATGATGCAGCACCACCACCAAGACCGATCAGCATGGCTGGACCACCGAGTACGATCAGCAAATCGCCCGGTAAGATCGGATCTTTTTCAACGTGATCTGGACGGATATTTCCGTAACCACCAGCGATCATGATTGGCTTATGGAAACCTTTAACATCGCCATTCACGTTTTGTTCAAAGGTACGGAAGTAACCGTTTAAAGCTGGACGACCAAATTCGTTGTTAAACGCAGCACCACCAAGCGGGCCTTCAATCATGATTTGTAACGGCGATGCCATACGCGATGGTTTGCCGTAGTTTTCTTCCCAAGGCTGTTCAAAGCCCGGAATATTCAGGTTAGATACCGTGAAGCCGGTTAAACCTGCTTTAGGCTTACCACCACGACCGGTCGCACCCTCGTCACGGATTTCACCGCCTGAACCTGTCGCTGCACCGGCAAATGGTGCAATTGCTGTTGGGTGGTTGTGGGTTTCCACTTTCATCAGGATGTGAGCAGCTTGGCTCTTGTATTTATAAACCTGATGGCCGTTGTCTTCTTGGGTTGGATAAAAACGCTGGGTATCCGAACCAACAATCACTGAAGCGTTGTCTTTATAAGCCGACAATACATCTGTCGGTGATTCTTTATAGGTGTTCTTGATCATCTGGAACAACGACAATGGCTGAACTTCACCATCAATCGTCCATTCCGAACCAAAAATTTTATGACGGCAATGCTCAGAGTTGGCTTGCGCAAACATCATCAGTTCGATGTCATTCGGATTACGACCTAGCTTGATGAAAGCCTCAGTCAGGTAATCAATTTCGTCCATTGATAATGCAAAACCAAATTCATTATTGGCTTTTACCAGTGCTTCTTTACCTTCACCCAGAATATCAATCGAGTTCAGTGGTTTTGGCGCAGTTTCCACAAATAATACCGCAGCATCTTCAATCGCATTGAATACGCTTTCGGTCATACGGTCGTGAAGTACTTGCAATGCTTCTTTAGAAAGCTCTTTTACGCCCTTCAAAGTAAATAAAACGCCGCGTTCAAGTCGATGAACCGGCGTATTACAGTTTTTGAAAATGTCCGTCGCTTTAGAGGACCAAGGAGAGATGGTTCCGACGCGCGGTGTGACTAAAATCTGGATTTCATCACTTGCAGCCTGGTGCAATTCAAAAGATTGACCATCGTTGAGAAGCTGTAAAGCTGATTGCTGTTGTTGCTCGCTGAGCGCTTGGTCAAAGAGGTAGACCCATTGACTTTCAATTGATTGAACAGAACTAATTGACGTCAAACGCGATAATAGTTGAGTTTTCTTAAAAGAAGAATGTGCGGGTGCACCGGCAACGATAAACATGCTGATTTTGGCTCCACGGGATGGTCTGAACAACCATGCCACAATGTGACTTGAGAGAGCGCATATTCTACTGTGAAATAAGGAAATCGGCTAGATGCCAAATCAGAAAACTACGTCTGAAATATCCTGGACTTTTAAAATATTTCGTTTATTTTCAGTCAGGAAAATTGAATGTAGTCGCACAGGTTAACACATTTTTTTTAAGAAAAATCAAAACCGCTTCAGAATAATTTTCTGCATAAAAATTGTATTATTTTTCAACAACAATCGGGACAAAATCAAATTCAGGTTTTATTGTCATGACCTGCCAAAATTCCTATTTAGGCCAAAATGAAATACTTGATTACAAGATTTAATGAAGTCGTATTTTTTGCAGACTGTTTTTGATTCTTTTGATTGACTCTTAACTTTGACTTCTAAGATTAGAAAACTGGTTAAAGGTCTTCTGCCGTTTTCTGTACTACAAGGAACAGTTCTCCGCTGATCTCCGCCATTACAGTAACAGAGGCAAATTACTCCCCTCTATGAAAGAATAATTAATACTGAGTGGTATTTTAATCTGACATCATCTGCGGGGGAAAAACCGGACATCCATTCTCAACTTCTAAAAGAATAAAAATAAAATTCCTTATTTAATCCCTTTATTTTTTCATATTTGATATTTATTTTCTTAGATCATAATTAAGCGAAATTTACTCATCTAAAAGACCAAAAATGATATCGACAAAATTACCCCACCATATCCAATATTTTGAAATTTCATCATTTATTCATGAGCTCTATTATGCGTAAAAAGCAGAATATAAATAGCAAAACACCACTCGTATTTATGAGAATAACCCACAAGGAATTATGAGGCCTATATAAAAAAATAATGAAGAAATGATTAATAATAAAATTTTGTTACCTTTTTATTTAATCCATATTCTCAAGTTTTATTTAACTCGAAAAATTTAAAATAAATATTTGTAATTGCTAAAAAAATATCTAAAATTTTATTTTTTATTCAACTAATAGAGGAACAGATTTACACGTCTATATCAGCTTAGAATCTTACCAAATAGACACTTCATCAGTAAATTTGATGATTTTATGTTAAGCTCTAGCCGAATTGCTGAGGAAATGTCCAAATTCTGGGCCTGGCAATGGTTTTTCCTTTCTGCTGTAGAGATGAATATAAATTCTATATTCGGACACTAATTTTTTGATGTTCTATAGCTTCACTGCTCTGTCTATTTTAGAGCCTTAATCTGTCACCAATGATTTAATTTTCAAAAACAAAAGGTGACCCGCTTAAGGAGTATGTATGTTTCAATTCACTAGTACAGCAACTGTACTATTGATGGTGCTTTTCTATGGCATCACCTTTTTACTATCGTTACGTATTAAACAGAAAAATGAAAATGTTGATGGCTACATGGTCTCGAATGGCTCCATCGGATTTGGAATGTCTGCGGCCAGTATGACCGCCACCTGGATCTGGGCCGCCTCGTTTTATGCAGCAGCTTCATCCGGATATACATACGGCGTTTCCGGTGCCCTACACTATGGTTTGTGGGGTGCGCTGATGATTTTATTTATCTATCCCTTTGGCAAGCGCTTTCGTGAACTGGCGCCTAATGCCCACACCTTGGCAGAAATTATGCATGCCCGGCATGGCAACCAAAGCCAGATGATTCTGGCAGGTTCCAATATTGTGGGCAGCGTGATCAGCCTGATGGTGAACTTTACCGCCGCTGGGGCACTGGTTGAGATTTTATCTCCTTTAAGCTTTATCCATGGCGTGCTGATTACCGGTATCGGTGTGCTGTCCTATACCCTTTGGTCGGGGTTCCGTTCCTCGGTCTTTACCGATTTTGGTCAACTGGTGGCGATGATTGTCGCGGCTGTGATCATTATTCCAACCTTGTTCTTCACCTTAGGTGGACCTTCCCTGTTTCAAAGCGGGATTCATAACCTGCAACCGGAGCAGCTGGATTTTTTCTCTAAAACAGCCTTCTTGGAACAAGGCGCACCATTTTTTGTTGCCGTATTGGCCTACGCGATTGGTAATCAGACCATTGCCCAGCGCCTGTTTGCAGTCCGTGAAGACCTGATCAAACCAAGTTTCATCACTGCAACCATTGGTTATGCTGCAATTGTCATTGGTCTAGGCATGCTGGGGTTATTGGCACTATTTGCAGGTATTCAGCCCATTGATGGCAACCTGAATAACCTGATTCCGCAAATGGCAGCGACTTATCTTTCTCCATTTATGGTCGCGCTGTTATTCATCATGGTGATTGGAGCATTGTCTTCTACCGCTGACTCGGATCTGTCAGCCCTGTCTGCGATTGTCATGACGGACATTTATGGCAAACAGATTGCGAAAAACCGTCCTGATCCAAAGAAAATGCTATTTATTGGCCGTATGACCATGATCGTTGCCACCATGCTGGGGATTGTGATTGCCACCTTGAAGTTTGACATTTTGTCGATGCTGATTTTTGTGGGTGCGCTTTGGGGTTCTATTGTATTCCCGGTGATTGTCAGCCTGTATTGGGACAAGGTGAATGCCCGGGCCTTTAACTGGTCAGTAGGCCTCGCATTTTTAAGCTTTCTGATAGTACGTTTTGAATGGCTTCCGATCCAGGGATTAATCGCGCTTGGCTTTGAACTCGTTGCGACCCTGGGGATTGGTGTGGTGCTGGGACTGATGACCTTTGGTTTCTTCGGCAAGAAAGTGGGTTTGGTCGTTGGCATATTGGCCAGTATTGGCTTCATGCCATGGACCATCGGTTTTCTGCGTGAATACGGCACCTTGTTAAGCTCACTAACAGCATATGGCAGTAGTGCGCTGGTATGTACTGTGTTGACGCTACTCTACAGCAAAGAAAAATTTGATTTTAAACAAATCAACAAGATGGTGATTGAATTTCACCAGCTATCTGAGAAAAGTAAATAAGGAGATTTCAGATGACAAGTCAATTATTGACTCTATATGTACTTTTTTGGCCTTTGGTGGCAAGCCTGGTCTTGTTCACGATTTGTCTGAATGTCTATAAAGACACACAACAGGCCAAGAAAAATGGCGAAGAGCTAATTTGATTCTTCATCCTAAACAAAAAGCAGGCTATTGAGTCTGCTTTTTTATTGTTCATTTGATGATTTCGATTTTTAATCTCAGTCTTTTCCAGCTGACTGAAATAACCATATGCAGCATGACAATTCATGTCGCACTACCCTAGTGCAGGAGCTAGTTTTTTGGCATGATGCAGATAGTGGATCACTGAATAATGATAAATGACTCAAATGCGTTGGTTAGAACTGCTTTCGACAGTTCGGATTGGTAGTAAGAAGCAGAGCACTGAACTGGCACGAAGCCCGTTTCATAAAGATTATGATCGTATTATTTTTTCGCAAAGCTTCCGGCAGTTAAACCGCAAAACCCAAGTCCATCCACTGACCCAGCACGATGGTATTCATACCCGTTTGACCCATTCGCTAGAAGTCTCCTGTATTGGCCGTTCACTGGGTATGCTGGCTGCAGAAAAAATCAAAGATAATTTACCTGCCTGGATTTCTCCGGCTGATGTCGGTGCCATCATTCAGGCCGCCTGTCTGGCGCATGATATTGGTAACCCGCCTTTTGGTCATGCCGGTGAATACGCTATTCGGGAATGGTTTGACGATGCTTCTCATACCGACTTTTTAAAAGATTTGAGTCCTGAACAGGAAGCCGATGTACGCCAGTTTGAAGGCAATGCCCAAGGCCTGCGCCTGCTGACCAAGATTGATTACCATCCTTATGATGGCGGTATGCGCCTGACCTATGCCACTCTGGGTGCTTATCTTAAATACCCGTGGCTCTCTGAGGCGATTGACCCGACTGGCAACACCCCGGCCAGCCGGCGTCCAAAATTTGGTTGTTACCAGTCTGAAAAAGAGATTTTGCAGGAAATTGCTGAACAACTGGGTCTAATCCAGCTTGGTGAATATCATTATTGTCGTCATCCGCTGACCTATCTTTTAGAAGCTGCGGATGACATCTGCTATGCCCTGATTGATCTGGAAGATGGTATTAGCCTGAATATGCTCAGTTATGCCGAAGTCGAGCCAGTCTTCCTGAACTTGCTGGGAGAATATGGCACGCCTGAAGAAATCAATCTGCCTAATACCACCTGGCAACAAAAAATTGCGGCCCTACGTGGCCGGGTGATGAAACGTCTGGTAGATGAAGTCACCACGGCCTTTGCCCGACATCAGCAGGAAATTCTGATGGGTCAACTGCAAGGTTCATTGCTGGGTTATTGTAGTGCCGACATTGAGATTGGCATTAACCGGGCCAAAGAACTGGCGCGAGACAAGATCTTCGAACACCCGCAAAAAGCCGGTCTGGAAATTATTGCGCATCAAAGTTTACAAACGATTCTGGATGCCTTTATTCCACTGACCACACCGCACAAAACCTTAAGCTTTAAGGAACAGCGTTTAATGGCTATTTTAAAACGTTCGGGTGCGCAGTTTAGCGCTGATCATTATGACAATATTATGCAGGTACTGGATATTGTCTCCAAGTTCTCCGATCATCAGGCTTATAATCTGGCGCAGGAACTGCATGGCAATAAAGCCGGATTGCTCTGATGCGAGCGAGCACCTGATGACAATCTCAGCAAAATCACTGCTTTTGAATGATAGAGTTTTGCCTTTATCGAAAATGCTGACTACTATGCCTGTATTAAATTTGAGTATGTATAAAAAATGATTGGATGCCTGATTGGGGAAGTGCTGGCGCTGGAAGCACCGACTGTTTTATTAAATGTGAACGGCGTAGGTTATGAGATTGACACCCCTTTAACCACTTTCTGTCAGTTGCAAAAAGGCCAAAAAATTACCCTGTGGACCCATCTGGCTGTTCGTGAAGATGCCCAGTTACTTTATGGCTTTATCAATGCGCAGGAAAAAACCATTTTCCGTACCTTATTAAAGGTGAACGGCGTTGGTCCGAAAATGGCGCTTGGTATTCTTTCAACTTTAAGTGTGGAAATGCTGATCCACACCGTTGAACATGAAGATATCAATACTCTGGTCAAGGTTCCGGGGGTGGGTAAAAAGACTGCAGAACGCCTGATGATTGAATTGCGTGACCGCTTTAAAGCCATGGCTTCAGGTGCTGCACCAAGTAATTCAACTGCACCACAAATTCAGTTTATGGGTAATTCAGCCGTGGCTGAAGCGGAAGCTGCATTACAGTCCTTGGGCTATAAGCCTGCTGAAGCACAAAAACTGGTGAATGCCGCCAAAGGCGAATTTACCGAAGCCAGCGATATTATCCGCGCTGCATTAAAGTCGATGAATAAATAATAGCAATCAGATATTGAATATAAAATTTATGCCAGTATCAGAATCTACCTGGCGACATGGATGTCGCCTGTTAAACTGTGCTATCAGGACGTAGCATCAGTTTAACAAATGGGTTTTGTTACTTTTGCCCAGTCAAAAGTAAGAGCATGCCGACTCAATGGCATAGAAATTCCAAGAGCATTTTGAGGCTATGACTTTATTCACCTCAAATAAACCATAGAGATTAACTCAAAAGATGCAAGACCGTCTCATCAGTGGTTCTGAAAAACCCGAAGATCACTTCGATCGTGCCATTCGCCCGACTTCCCTTGATGACTACATCGGTCAACCTGTGGTCCGCGAGCAAATGGAAATTTTCATTGGCGCAGCACGTGGCCGTGAAGAAGCCCTTGATCACACCCTGATTTTTGGCCCGCCAGGTCTGGGTAAAACGACATTGGCCAATATTATTGCCCGAGAAATGGGTGGCAACCTGAAATCTACTTCTGGCCCGGTACTAGAACGTGCTGGTGATTTGGCAGCGATGCTAACGAATCTGGAAGAAGGCGATGTCCTGTTTATTGACGAGATTCACCGTCTTTCACCCGTGATTGAAGAAATCCTGTATCCGGCGATGGAAGATTATCAACTCGATATCATGATTGGTGAAGGCCCTGCTGCGCGCTCGATTAAACTGGATTTACCTCCATTTACCTTGGTAGCAGCCACCACACGTGCCGGTCTACTCACCTCTCCGCTGCGTGACCGTTTCGGAATCGTGCAACGTTTAGAGTTTTATTCGGTTGAAGATTTAACCCATATTGTCAAACGTTCAGCCAACTTGATGGATGTACCGATGACTGGAGATGGCGCAAAGGAAATTGCCCGTCGCTCACGAGGTACACCGCGTATTGCTAACCGATTGTTACGTCGAGTTCGTGATTACGCTCAGGTCAAAGGAACGGGGGAAATCAATCAGGATATGGCCCAACGTGCTTTAGATATGCTCAAAGTCGATAAAGATGGTTTAGACACACTCGATCGTCGTTACTTGTCAATGTTGCTTGAGCGTTTTGATGGTGGTCCTGCCGGTGTTGAAGCCTTGGCTGCTGCCATGGCAGAAGATTCTGGTACGTTGGAGGATGTGATTGAGCCTTATCTGATTCAGCAAGGTTATGTGATGCGTACTGCGCGTGGTCGTATCGCTACCAATATGGCGTATTTGCAGTTTGGGATGACGCCACCTGAACCGAAATAGAAGTGGTAATAAAAGCAGCTTAGGCTGCTTTTTCATTTATTATTATTTTAAATTCCTCACCAATCATACGACTATAGACTCCCAATACACCCAACCTATCTTTATTTTCTAATGAATTAATATGTTCATTAGAATCAGAATAAAGCTCCTTGCTTATTTCATCAGTATCTCGAACTATTCCTGTTTTTTTATATTTAGTAAGAGCTTCTTTTGAGCTTATATTGAGATATTCCTTTTTGGTATCTTGAGCTGTTTGATTGAAAAAATCAGAAAAATGAATAATTTTATTATCTGTGAGGGCATAGGATTCAAGAAATAAAGCAATATGACTCGTCAATATGACACTTTCTTCAATCAACAAAGAAATTTGATCTAAACATTTTCCTGCCTCGGTTTTATCATCTATTTTTACATTTTTGGGAAAATGTAAATATTTCTCTTGAAATCTATCGAGTTTAAACAGTAACTCTATATTTTTTGACATATAACTCTGCGCTAGCAGTCTAAAACTATCAATCCATTGTACTTTTTGGAGGTTTTTTTGCTCTCTATCCTGTAGAACTAATTGTTGATTAAATAGCTTACTGTTTAAATCCAATGCAGTTGTTTCAGATGATTTAATTTGCTCAACCACAGTTTTAAAAGACATTTCTGTCAATTTAAAACTTTTCCGTCCATACCAATAAGCTAACCAAGTCGCTAAACTGCCTAAAATTAAAGCGATAATTATAGATAAAGCGAAAGATAATATTGCTATGGTATCTGTTGAATGTTGCACATCTAAATACACTTTCTGATCTTTTGGCTGCTGTAAAACCACAGCTTGAGTTTGTTGTTCTTGCACGTTTCCCCACATATTTTAATTTGATTATTTATTTCTTACATACTAGGGCGTGTCCTCATTTGGCTTTACACCAAATAAATATGCAAGCAATGTAAATCATAGACTGGTAATTTCGTGCAAGCTTATCAAATCGGGTTGCAATCGCTCGGAAATG